>JAKAKQ010000397.1 GCA_021813425.1 Nitrospirota bacterium | reverse complement strand
CCGGGAGAAACCCGAAAACCGGCGCAACGCTGAAGATCAAGGCATCTAAAGGGGTGAAGTTCACGGCTGCATCCGCCCTGAAAAAAGCTGTTAATTAAACTGATTTTTTGGTTCATTTTCTAAACCGTCGCTCACACTTGAGCATAGATTGAAACAAACAAACTATGTTATAGTTAATCATTCTTCTGTCCCGGTGCTGGGTCATGTGCTCATAGTCCTTGCCCAGCACCAACCCTTTTTAATTTTTCTCACCAGACTCCATGCCCTTTTCAGCCTCAGCCTGTGCAATCACCTCTTTAAGGGTTTTTACCGGTATCAGGACTGCGTTTGATAATGGGTAGTTAAAAAGGTCCCATAAAAAGGTTTCCATCTCCTTTTTCGTCAGGTCGGCAAAGTAAAACCGTGGTTTTTCGTTGACTTCGCCATCAAAATAATCGGAAGAGTCGGGGAAGGAGTCTTCATCTTCATAATCCACCGTATTGTTCGATAAAATAAGGCATCTAAGTTTTTCGGAACCATTTAACTCATCATCTTTCTTTTTATCACTTTTATCATCTTCACGCTGTTTAATGATGTCCAGAACTTTTCTTAGCTCCTCAGTGGTAAAACCAGAGAGATAGCCTGCCTGGATAAGCTCCTCAATTGTAACGCTGTCTGTGACTGACTCGAGGAGATTTTCTTCCTGATATTTTTTCTTAGCATTAAGGAATCTCTTGTAAAGTTTTCTTTTTTTAAATTCGGAGGAAGATAAACATCTGAATCCCGGTCCTAACTCAATAGGGATTAACCCATATTTCCCTTTGAGTGATGGTGGCTTAATTTCCTCATCCTCACCCTCAAAAATTGGTTCTTCTAATTCCATATCATCATCCTCTTCTCTCAGTTTTCCTTTTTCCATTGTCTTTCTCCTTTCAGGATATTATTTGTTATTAAACTAATGTTCCCAATTCCTGTAAAATAGTATCAGTTATCTCATTGTATTTTTTAGGCCACCGTTTTTTAGAGAAAAATGGCTGAAGCAACTTGTTGGCCTGTTCCTTTAATTTATTCCTTTCACTTGCCGGCATTACCCCGATCCTCGCCACTTTTAGAAGTTCGATTGCTTTTAAGGCGTTTTCTAACTTATCGAGTGTGTCCATTTGGATTCCTTGTATTTTCTTTTCGCATGTAGAACAAGGCATCGTTGTGTCAGGATTCTCAATGTGCCAGAGAGCATGACCTATATGCCCTGTTATTTTTGTCATTTCCGCGAGGCGCAATATCGTAGTTTGATCTACATTTACACCAATGTTACGGCCACCAATACGTGCGTTGAATCGGATACCTTCACCGCCATATATTGAATCCATACTGGTATATCTTTCGCTTTGCATTTGTAATCACCTCCGAAAAAATATAATACTCATCTCATCCCCTCATGCCGCGATTCTCAAAAGCTTCGAGTTCGAAGCGAACAGCGGACGGTTCAAATTTTTATTATAGGACGCAGTGCCCTCGAAAGAGTCTACCGTACCCTGTTCTTCGCTATTGAAATCTTTGTATGCCTTTTTCCCGTAATCGTGTGGCAGCCAGCCCTTCCCCATACCTGCCGCCACATTAAAACGGCGTAATATATCTTCACTGTTGAATGTCAAGTGAAGAGTGCCTTTTTTATAGGCTGTGATTGTGAAAAAGGTGCTCACGATCTTTGAAGACTGACCTTTTCCGAAGGCGGTCTCCAAGGCATCTGAAATTGAAACATAACACTGTATTCCGTCAAAATAATTCATCACGATATCAATGTCACAAAGCTGGCGCTTAGCGTTCCAGTCTAATCTCCATTTCCCGCTAAATCCGTCAGTGAAAGGACCATCGACATATCCCCCATAAAAAGGTATGATGACCTTTTTATTAACCTTGAAAGCTTTATTGGTCTTCCAGCCGTTATAGTAATGGATATTTTTGTCATAAAGTCCATTGGAATAAGCATGTTTAATTGTGAACTTATCAAAGATTTCAATAACCGCTTCGGTGAGGGTCTTCTCATATCCGGAAATCAAATTCAGGACGAATTGACGTATGTTGTGTTCGGTGAAGTCCATGTAACACCGCTGGTCTATCTGATGCTCAAACTCTGCCTGCTTCTTTTCTGTCAACCGGCTTCGGACTTCCTTAAGATTGAGGGTTTTACGCCAGAAATCGGTTCTGACAGTCACCAGCATATCGTTAAGGGCCCCCTGCATCTTGCTGGTCATGTCGTCAGAGGAATGGTCTTTGTCGGCTGTCATGTTTAACCCGATATATTTCCCGATCTTTTTATAGTTCCTGTAATAGCCAATTATCGTCTCAGTTCCGATATGGATTACCTGGTTGTATTCTGCAACAAGCTCCTTAATTGTCTTACCTGTGGAGACTTCGTAATTCTTTTCAATCCTGGGACGCAGTTCCTCTGCAGCATCGTTTACTTCTTTAAAGAGATCATCCTCGATGTTACGCTCAATATTGATGTAAATAAGTGCAATTTCAACCCCTGTAGGTCTCTCAGCATCTTTAAAGGCATTCTGGATATACTCTATATCAGCATTGAGGTCTGTAAGTTTTTTTATAAGGTCTTTTCTGGTGTTTGTATAGGGATTCCGGAGCGTTTCTGCGTTGAGCAGGAAAACAATCTCGCCCCGATACATGATCTCTATTGCCTTTAACAGATGTTTTTCTCCGTTATCAAAGGGCGGATTGGCTATAATGAGATCAAACTTATCTGGACCTGAGTATGTCAGAAAATCGGTGTCAATGAGTTTTATGCCCTTGCCGCGAAGAGTGGCCTGGAGTTCTTCATCCAGTTCGATAGCTGAGATGCAATCAAGATGATACCTACTATAGTAATCTGAGGTCATTGCGTCAATGATGTCGCCCTTGCCGGCAGAAGGCTCAAGAACCTTCTTTGGGACCCCTTTTACTTTTGAAAGCATTTTCCTTATTAAATATTCTGGGGTTGTATAAAAGTTTTTATTAAACAACGTTGTCTCCCTCTTTATTTATCCCCTCTGAATTTCTCTACTGCATCAAGCAGACAATTTCTTCTTCCTGCGGTATGTCCCGGAGAAATCTCTTACCAGCATAAATACTGGGTTACCATCAATATAAACATCTGCCTGATAGCCTATTTCACACAAAGCTACCTTGATTTCCACGTCAGCGTCTCGTATAAAAGTGTGTAACTCTTCTTTTTTCATGTCAGTCAGCTTCCATTCCAATATTACGTTTTGAAGCGTAAAATTCTAAGTCCATATCTTTCACCGTCCCGGACTAAAGTTTTGATGATCCGGTAAAGCCATTGACTCTACTTCGCCTTTTGCTTCTTCGTATCGGTCTTTTGCTTCCCCAATTTCCGTATGTGATTGAGCTACGCGATATGAATAAGCAAGGCTCTCGGCAGCAGAGAGCATTTTCTCCACAGCCTTTGACACTCTTTTATATAGAGCAACTCCCCGATCGCCTTTTTGTGGAATTCGAATGCCTTTTTTCTTTAGAAATTCATCAAGATCGTTGCAAAACCCATCACGTTCATCAAAAGCCCAGGAATCAGAGCTTTCTACAAACTGTTCAACGTACTCAACAAGTGCCCTTTCGAGATCTTCGGTTTGGTTTTTCACGCTACTTTCTCCTCCTTTAAATGATCTGTCAGAGCCACAAACATCCTCCTTGCGTATTCTGCCAGCAAAATGGCCTCTGCCCTGCCGTGATGTTTCTTGAGTGTAAGAATAGGCACTGTATCCGGGAAAAGCCTCCTTGCAAGCTGAACGGATATCTCCTTCTTCTCTTTTGTGCTTTTGGCAGACAGTCCCCTGAGGATGACCTTTTTCCACTCGTTCGCCTTTCTCTTGTCATAGGGGATCTTCAAGGTCGCTATACAGCCCTCTATCAGCCCTGCGCCAAACATGAAAACTCCCTGAGACACTACTCCCTGTTTCGGCATCACAACAGGTTCTTCCATGATAAGGAAGATTTCTGGACCATAGGCATCTTTGATGTTCGTTAATACGCCACTGAATCCGGAGACATCTACTCTGACCTTCTTGCTCCCGTTCTTGCCTATGTTGTATGTCGGACAATCATGCACTTCGAGAAATTTACCTTTTGAATCTATAACAGCAACCGCACCGTTTGAGATCGGAA
>JAKAKQ010000349.1 GCA_021813425.1 Nitrospirota bacterium | reverse complement strand
AAGGAATCTCGGCAACAAGGTAGAGAATATAACAACCGTAAACATGGATTTTATACAGCATTACAGGCCGACTGAGAATGTCCTTAAAAGGCCGACTCTGAAATGCGGTCAGAATTATGCCTTGACAGGGCATCATGAGATTATGTTCCCTCTTCTGTCCGCTGCTGTAATCGAGGGGATGAAATGAAAGTAATAGTTGATCAGGATTTATGCATAGGCTGCGGCGCATGTGAAGAAATATGTCCTGCGGTTTTTCACCTCAATGAAGTGATCGGCAAGTCAGAAGTCATAGATGAAGAGGCATGCGAATATGCCGGCTGCTGCGAGGCAGCTGAAGAGAACTGTCCTGTCGAAGCCATCACTTTGGAGGAATAAAAATAAAGGCCCTCTGGCGAGGGCCTTTGTCCTGAGGGCTGGGGATCGGGGTAAACCCTCAGGGAGCCTATGCGAGATGGAGGGTGCTTCCCCGCATAGGTAATTATATAAACAGGCTTAAATTGCCATATTTTTCATTGATCTCTCTGAAATTTAAGCTCCTTTTGAAACTTATAAGAAATTATATCACCATTTCCTGCAATCAAAAAATCTGCTGTTTTTATTATAAGAGGCCTTAGATTATATTGTCAATAAAACCATAAACAAATAAACAACTATATTATTATAAAGGCTAACGCCTGTTTTGATATACTTTTAATATATGAAGAATAAGGAAATAGCAGATATATTTAATGAAATTGCCGACATCCTCGAGATAAAGGGAGAAAACCCTTTCCGGATCAGGGCATACAGAAGGGCAGGCCAGCATATCGAAGGTCTTGCAAAGGATATTGCAGGATTATCTAAAGAAGAACTCCTTGAGATCCCGGGGATAGGACATGACCTTGCTGCAAAGATTGAAGAATACCTGAAAACTGGAAAGGTTAAAAGCCGTGAAGATCTCAGAAAAGAGGTGCCTGAAGGGCTTGCAGCGCTCCTTACTGTCCCGGGACTCGGTCCTAAGACAGCAAAACTTCTGTACGAAAGATTAAAGATAAAAAATATAGATGAACTTGAATATCTCGCCAGAGAGCATAAATTAGGCGGACTTCCCGGCATCAAGGAAAAGACTGAAGAAAATATCCTTAAAGGCATCGGGATGGTCAAGAGGGGAAAGGAAAGGCAGCCTCTGGGGAGGGTTCTTCCGATTGCATACGATATTGTCGAACGACTCAGGGAAAATACCGTCGTAAAAAAGATCAGCGTGGCAGGGAGCATTCGCAGGTGGAAGGACACTGTCAGGGATATAGATATACTTGCTACTTCCACAACCCCTAAAGATGTTATGAAGGCATTTGTCCATCTTCCACATATAAAAGAAGTGCTGATGCACGGCCCGACTAAATCAAGCGTAGTCACAGACGAAGGTATTCAGGTTGACCTGCGTGTTGTTGAGGAAGAATCATTCGGCGCTGCGCTGGCTTATTTTACAGGGAGTAAGGAACATAATATCAGGTTAAGGGAGATGGCTCTAAAGAAAGGTCTTAAAATAAATGAATACGGCATATTCAGGGAGAGTGATAATAAAAAACTCGGCGGGAAGGATGAGGAAGATATCTATAGCATACTCGGACTGCCCTATATTCAGCCTGAATTAAGAGAAGACAAAGGAGAGATAGAAGCTGCAGAGGATAATACACTGCCTAAGCTCATCGAGCTGAAAGATATAAAGGGAGACCTCCATGTTCATTCCGAATATAGCGACGGAAGTCATACCTTTGAGGAACTGATTTCTGCCGCAAGGAAAAGGGGTTATAAATATATCGCGATTACGGATCATTCAAAAGGGCTTGGGATTGCGCGGGGATTGAGCGAAGACAGGGTGATCGAAGAGAAAAAAGAGATAGACGCGCTGAACAAAAAACTCAGGGGATTTAAACTTCTAAAAGGGATAGAGGTTGATATAAGGAGCGACGGAAGGATGGATTTCCCTGATGAAATACTTGCAATGATGGATATGGTCGTTGCATCAATACATTCCGGTTTCAGGCAGAGTAAAGAGCAGATCACAAAAAGGATCGTATCTGCAATGAAAAATCCATATGTCTCGATAATCGCACATCCGACAGGAAGGCTTATCGGAGAGAGAGACCCTTATGAAGCTGATATGGACTATATCCTTAAAACAGCAAAGGATACAGGCACCGCGCTGGAGATAAATGCATATCCGCTCAGGCTTGACCTTAATGATATTTATGTTAAGATGGCAAAGGAACTCGGGATCAAACTCGCCATAAGTACAGATACCCATCTAATAAGCCAGTTTGATTATATGTCTTACGGCGTATCTATAGCCAGAAGGGGGTGGCTTGAAAAAGGGGATATCCTGAATACACTGGATTATAACAGGTTATTTAAAACCCTGAAAAACAAGGCATCGCGGGTTTAGTATATTTAATTACGAAGTCAATTTATTTATAATTTTCTTTGACTCTTTGGTAAAAAGTTGGTTTAATATAACAGGGAATTTTACAGGAGAAAAATATAATGGGGACCAAACATGGAGAAATCGTAATATTAGTTAAAAATGTAACTATATTAAAATTTCTCGAAAAATTCTTCAGGGGCAGAAAAGTATATAAGGCAAGTTATTTCAAGACCCCCAGTCTGTTTATAAAGCATATAAATGAAAATTCGCCGGTGGCTGTTATTATCGAGGCATCCCTGCTTCAGTCGGTTTCAGACAAGATAACCAGATTTCCTGTTATCGCTATTATTTCGGGCAATATAAAGAAAGGGATAGGATATGCCGTAACTCATAATGTAAACAGGTATATTTACAGGCCTTATCTTGACAGCGACCTTGAGTATAAACTTGAGAACGTTATTCTTGAAAAAAATGGATTAGAGAAGATCAGGAACGAAATAAAGGAACTTGAGGCGATCACCGAACTGACGCAGTTGATTACTAATACGCTGGATCCCAGGGAAATACTCTACAGGATCGTTAAAAAGATCGCTGAAATAATGCCGGTGACAAGGTGCTCTATAATAAGGGTTGACTGGCTCCGGAAACATGCCTTTGTCGTTGCTTCTTATGAGGACCCAAATATCACCGGTATAAAGCTTAGCCTCCGTAAATATCCTGAGATAATGGAGGCCCTTACATCAAGAAAGCCTATTGTGGTCAGAGATGTTGCGACTGACCCTCTGATGAAAAAGGTAAGGGATATTATTACGCCGCTTGGTATCCGCTCCATACTTGTATTGCCTATCATGTTCCGTGAAAAGGTTATAGGCACGCTTTTTTTAAGAACGTCGAGAAAAATACATGCGTTTAGTGAAAATGAGGTGAGGCTTCTAAATTCCATAGCCAATGCCTCGGCCAATGCGCTTTATAATGCCTTTCTGTTTGAGCAGGTGGAGGATGAAAAAACAAGGCTTGAAAAACTCGCTGTCACCGATTACCTTACGGGAATATATAACATCAGATATTTTTACCACCGTATCATTGAGGAATTCAGCCGCAGCCAGAGATATGCTTTTCCTATAAGCTGTCTTATGCTCGATATAGACTATTTCAAAAAGATCAACGATATTTACGGCCATAAGACAGGTGATATGGTGCTTAAGGAATTTGCCCATCTTCTTAAAAGGGAGTCGCGTAAAAGCGATGTGCTTGCAAGATATGGGGGCGAGGAATTCATAATCCTCCTTCCCCAGACAACAGCTGAAGGCGCTTTGCAGGAGGCAGAGAGGCTCAGGCAAGGCGTTAAGGATCATAAGTTCAAGAGCATGAAAAATAAGACGGGCCTTACAGTGAGCATCGGCATTGCCACCTTCCCGAATGTTAGGATTACAACACACGATGACCTCATATCCTGTTCGGATGACGCCCTTTTTAATGCAAAAGAAAGCGGGAGGGACAAGGTAGTAGTCCATAGATAATAACGCTCGAATGACTGCGGGGGATTGTGTAACGGGAATATCTTCTCTGTCAGTTTAATATTAACCCGGCGAGTAAAATGGTCATCCTGAACCCTTCGCTTTTTGTCATTCTGAAGGAGTGAAGCGACTGAAGAATCTCGCTCAGGACAGGCTCCGTGAAGGGTCTCGCAACTCGTTGAGTTCATGAGATTCTTCGCTTCGCTCAGAATGACAGGCGAAGGGCTCAGAATGA
>JAKAKQ010000059.1 GCA_021813425.1 Nitrospirota bacterium | reverse complement strand
AAATACTATATCCTGTCCATATCTGGGAAAATTTATGAATAATGAGGGTTAGATTAAATACCTTATATCTTATTGTTCGTTTGTATCCCGAAAGCTTCCGGGATTAAGGAAAAGATTAAAACTCTTATCGATCTGTTCTGCTATATTATCTCATCATTCTTAATGCCGTATTCTTCCATTTTCCTGTAAAGGGTGCGTCTGCTTATACCGAGAAGGCGCGCGGCCTTTGCTTTATTGCCGCCTGTCTTTTCAAGTGCCTTAAGTATCTCCTGAGTATAATCAGTCTCTTCTTTAATAAGAGGCGCCCTGGTTCCGGAGATTATCCTGAAATCCGGCGGCAGGTTCTCAACAGTAATCATGGAATGCCGGCACAGGATAAAGGCATGTTCCAGTGTATGTTCCAGTTCCCTGATATTTCCAGGCCACATGTATTCCATAAACATTTTCTGGACTTCTTCAGAGACACTTGTAATATCTTTATTTAATTTATTATTAAACTGTTTAATGAAATGATCTACAAGAAGCGGTATATCTTCCAGCCGGTCCCTGAGCGGCGGCAGGTTCAACTCCACGACCTTCAGACGGTAATACAGGTCCTCCCTGAACTTGCCGAGCCTTACCCTTTCAGAAAGCTGCTGATTGGTAGCAGCTATAACACGGACATCGACTTTAACCGGTGTTGAATCCCCAACACGCTCAAATTCCATGTTCTGCAGGACTCTGAGCAATCTAAGCTGCATGCTGTGCGACATATCACCTATTTCATCCAGAAATATGGTTCCTCCATCTGCCTTCTGAAACCGGCCGATCTTATCCTTTATAGCGCCGGTAAAGGCCCCCTTGATATGTCCGAAGAGTTCACTCTCAAGCAGGTTCTCCGGAAGGGCTGAACAGTTTACCTTGACAAGGGGCTTATCGCTTCTTACCCCCTTGTAATGCAATGCCTCTGCAACCAGTTCCTTGCCTGTACCGCTTTCACCGGTGATCAGGACAGTCGTCGGGACATCTGCAAGGCTCTCTATGAGCGAGTAGATTTCCTGCATCTTTTTGCTTCTGCCTACGATATTATGAAATTGCCTGCGTTCTTCCATATCCCGCTCAAGCGCTGCAAGAGGCGTTTCATCCCTGACCACCATGACAGCGCCCGAGAATACACCATTGCTGTCAATGAGAGGGGATGTCGTAAGGGTAATAACCTGATCGGGCCGGCCTTTGTGCCTGCATTCAAGACGGTATTTCTCAACAGACTGTCTTTTTTCTACAGTCTCGACAATCGCCTCAACGCATTTTCCCTCACAATCATGCGACAGGGAATAGAGAGACTTTCCTACAATATCCGAAGAAAATCCGCAGATGCTCCTGGCAGCTTCATTTATCTCAACTACAGTCAATTCCTTATCCACAGTAACAATCCCGTCCTTGACGCTCCTGAAGATAGCCTCAAGGTTTGAGCGGTATTTCTCGCTTTTATCATATAGTGATTTATACTGTAAGGCTACCTTTGCAATATGGATTATGTCATTTTTACGTACAGGTTTTGTGATGTAGTCAAATGCGCCGAGGCGAACGGCATCTGATGCGGTTTTAATATTGGGATCTCCGGTTATAATGATCACAGGACATCTGAGTTTCCTCTCTTTCACCTCTCTCAACAGATCAATGCCGGTTTTTCCTCCAAGTATTATATCGGCAAATATCAAATCGAAATCCATTTCAGATATCAAAGACAGGGCTTTATAGTAATCTTCGGCGGTTCTTACTTCATAGCCTTCGTCGGAGAGAAAAGTTCCGAGTGTGAATCTGATGCTGCTTTCGTCATCGATTACAAGTATTTTTTCCTTCAAGATCTATTCCTCACCTATAGTATTGGCAGGCAGATCAATTATAACATTGGTAAATTCCCCTTCAAGGCTTTTAATTGTGAGTTTACCATTATGGTCGGTGATGATGCCGTGACTTATACTCAAGCCCAGCCCTGTGCCTATGCCGGCCGGTTTGGTCGAAAAAAAAGGGTTTACCACCTTCGCAAGGACATCTCCGGGGATACCGATGCCCAGATCATAAAATGTTATCCGGACATATGGTTTATCATCTATCATTAACTTCCCGGCGGTAATCTCAAGGACCTTGTCTTCATCCGTTTCAGGGTATTTCTGGTTCAGGGCATATCTTGCATTGTTTATTATGTTCAGAAAGACCTGCTGGATCTGCTGCGAGTTGGCCATGATCTCGGGCAGATCATCCGGAATATCCACTTTAAGCTTTATTCCATCCTTTCTTATCTGTGCGCCCGTCAAATTAAATGAATCAGACAGCAAATCGGATATGTAGACAGGGACTTTTTCCCTTTTCCTCTCACGGGCAAAAGAAAGAAGGCTTCTCACTATGTCGGCTACACGGTCCCCTTCCTTTATGATCTGGCTGGCGATCTCATTCTCTCTCCTGCCGCTTTCGAGTCTGTCTGCCAGTATCTGGGCATAGTTGATTATTCCGTTTATGGGATTGTTTATCTCATGTGCAATACCGGCCGCCATTTCACCCAGGGATGCAAGATGGGCTGTGCGCATAGCCTCTGCCTGGAGGTTTATCTTCTCGGTTATTTCACTGGTCACAACTATAACGTTTATCACGTTTTCATTCTCATCTTTTATCGGAAAGGCCCTTATATCGAAAACCCTTCCTTTACGGGTTGATATCTGTGCTGTTTCTGTCTTCCCGGTCTTAAAACTTTCTACTGCCGGGCATTCTTCACAGGGCTCGGTACGATTATGCCATATTTCAAAACAGCAATGTCCGGTCAGATCATCCCTGTCCATGTCGAGCATAGAGGCAGTACCGCTGTTTGTCCAGAGCATTTTCATATCAGGCGACAGAAGTATGATGGAATCAGGGATGGCATTTAGAAGTGTATGGAACTCCTGCGAAAGCTTCCGATACTCTTTTTCGCTCTCTCTCAGGGATACATTTGTTTCAAGAAGTGCTTCTTCAGCGCGTTTGCGCTCGGCTATTTCCCTTTCGAGGTCCTCGTTTGCATTAATAAGGTCTATTGTTCTTTCATTGACCTTTTCCTCCATATCTTCAAAGGCCTTTTTAATCACAGCCTCCATTTTCCTGCGTTCTGTAACGTCACGCACTATTCCTGTAAAAAATATCCCCTCCCTTGTCTTCCATGTTGCAATAGAAAGCTCCAGAGGGAGTTCACTGCCGTCTTTTCTCAGTCCCTCAAAAGATAATATTCTTTCCGCAACTTGTGACTCACACGTTGAGGCCATGCGGTCAAATCCAATTCTATGGGGTTCGTGAAACCGTTCAGGCATTATTAAAGTCAGAGGCCTGCCCATGATCTCATCTTCCGCATATCCAAAAATATTTTCAGCCCCCTTGTTCCAGGAAATTACGTTCCCTTTACTGTCCGCAGATATAATGCCGTCGCATGCTGTTTCAACAACCGAGCGGAAGCGCTCTTCGCTTTCCTGCAACGTTTCAAGCAACCGGCTGTTATACAGTGCAACAGCGGCAAGTTCGCTGAAGGCCGATGCCATATCGGCATCATCATCCGCAAAGCCGCCAGGTTTGTTTGCAAGACCAAGCAAACCCACAGGGTATCCCTTTATAATAAGCGGCGCAAAAAGGACGTTATCGAGACGCACATGGCCCTCGGGTATGAATTTCATATATTCACTGCCAGAGAAATTATTGTTATATGCTGTCCTGCCTGTCTTATATACCTCGCCCCTGAGGCCTCTGATAGGCATAGGCAGGGAATGGTCGACAGTGCAGGAGAGTTCCCCGGGGTCCAGAAACACCAGTTCATTTTCTGTGCCGTCAGACGATGAAAGAGCAACATAACCAGAGGTAGCGCCGATCAGGTTCTTGCAGAAATCAAATATGCTCCGTGCGGTATCCTTGAATTCCCGGCGTTCAAGGACAACACGGGAAGCAGATAGTAAAGCAGAGATTTTCGCCTGACGTCGCTCTGATTCAACAAGAGCAAGCCTGAGCGCTTCCTCCGCATATTTGCGCTTTGTAATGTCTTGTGTGATGCCGAATCCGCCGAGCAGTGCACCGTCCCTGTCTGACTCGAGATATGCCTTTTCGCGGACCCACTTTACCTGGCCGTCCACCACAAGCCGGTGCTCGATGTCGTAAGGCTTGCCTCGAAGCCCTGCCTTCCATTCAGATC
>JAKAKQ010000028.1 GCA_021813425.1 Nitrospirota bacterium | reverse complement strand
GCATTGATAAGAGATTGTATCGTCGCGAAATCATTTGTCTTTACGCTTTCATACAGCCAGGCATTTTCTATGGCGACCATCGCCTGATTCGAAAGTGTTGTTAATATCTCAAGTTCGTCCTCGGTGAAATTACTGCCGTCAGATTTGTTTTCCAGAAACATTGCCCCGATTACCTTATTTTTCATTCTTAGTGATATGCCGATATGGGGTCCGTTCTTGCCGGTATCGGCAATTTTATATGGTGCGGTACCGGATAATAATGACGGCCTTTCCGGATTGAAAAGTTTAGAATATGCAGGGTTGAACTCGAGTGAGAAATTGTTCAGGTTTTCAATCCCAACACCCCGTTGATACTGCAATGTCAGGGAAGGTTTCTGGTCGTTTTTGAGATGCAGTGTTACTTTCTCGGCATTGATAAGGTCTGCAGTAGTTCGTATTATAATCCTCATAAGCTCTTCTGTCTCTATTATAGATGAAAGAATCCTTCCGACCTCGTTGATCTTCTTTAGTCTTTCAACCGCCTTTTCCAGTTCAATATTCTTTCCCTTTACCTCTTTTGAAAGAGATGTTATCGCCTTGTTTGCGGTTTCGAGTTCTTTGATCTTAAGCTCGAGTTGTAAGTTGAGTTCTTCAACCTTATTCTTATGCTCCAATTCGACTTTTAATCTTGAAAGCCCTCTCTCAACACCTAAATTCCTGTTATAAAGCCGGCTTATCTCGGATATCATTTTATTGAATGATTCGCCTATGAGGCCGAGTTCATCATTGGTGCTCACTTTTACAGTCGCTTGAAGGTTACCGGCCTCGATGTCATGTATGGTTGAAAGCAGGTTTTTCAGCGGCTTCATTATAAAATGCGAGACGAGGAGGCTCAAAATTATGGATATGATCAACACAATAGAGATATTAGAAAAAACCAGAAGTCTTTTTATGGAAAGCATCATCGCAAAATTTCTGGATATGTCATGTTTGATCTGGATGACGCCGATTAGCGTATCTTTGCTGTTATGGCAACCGAAACATTCTGTTTTGTTTGGTATGTTTTTGAAATAGTTTATAGTAGTATCATCCATAAGAGTCGGTTTCTGGGATATTCGTTTGGATGAATTTAAAACATAGTCACTGGATCTTGTGCCTATCTCGGAGACATTTACGGATTTCAATATCGTTCCGTCCGGTGAGAATATTCTCAGGTTCAATATTTCCTTGTTTTTGCCAATATTCTCTAAAATTTTCTGGACTTCCTGAGTATTGCCTTCTTTCATTTCGTTTTCAATGGATCCCATAATGATATTGCCGATAAATTCAGAGTCCTGGAGTTTGTCCTGAAGCATTTTGCTGCTCTGCATCCTGAGAAGGACAGCGGTGGTCGATCCAACGGTCAATATTATTGAAAGGGCTATGATTGTTATTATTTTTGTCTTGATTACCATTGTAGTTGTGAATATTATAGCAAATCATGTGCCTAAAAAAGCATCAAAAATCTGACAAAAATTAAATATTATAGCGTGAATGCACGCTTTTTCACGCGGACTGCTTGAAAAGTCGCACTTCAGAATCCAGCCATTTTTGCTGCTATTTTGGACAGTAGTGTGTAAAATTAATATCTATGGCAAAACCGTTGGTTGTTATTGTAGGAAGACCCAATGTCGGCAAGTCCACTCTTTTCAACAGGATGACAGGAACGCATTCTGCGATCGTGGAGGATATACCCGGTGTGACGAGGGACAGGAATTATCTGAATGCCGATTGGGATGGTAAGACCTTTATGGTAGTCGACACAGGCGGGTTCTATCTTGACCCTCCTGAGGATATTTTTGTCCAGGCGAAGGAACAGGCATTTTTTGCCATTGAAGAAGGCGACATCATAATCCATCTGCTTGACGGTAAGGACGGTCTGACTCCTGCTGATATGGAACTTTCACGGCTGCTGCGTTCATCGGGAAAGAGCGTGATATGGGCTGTAAACAAAATTGACGCGCCGACAAGGGAGGACAGACTTTATGATTTTTATGGTATCGGCGCAGATAAGCTCTGGCCCTTATCTGCGGCAACCGGATACGGATATGAAGAATTCATGGAAAATCTGTCGTTGCTGCTTCCGGGGTACAGGGAGGAGATAACCGATTATCCCAAGATAGCAGTAGTCGGAAGACCGAATGTGGGCAAATCAACCCTTGTTAATGCATTAACAGGAAAACAGAGAATGGTTGTCAGTTCCATCCCCGGCACTACAAGGGATGCCATTGACAGCATATGTGCTTATCATGGAAGGAAATATCTGTTGATAGATACGGCAGGCCTGAGGAAAAAGGGGAAGATAGGCTATTCGATAGAAAGGTTTTCGATGGTAAGGGCCGTAAGGAGCATAGAGAGGTGCGATGTTGCCCTTGTAGTTATTGATGCAAGTGAAGGGATTACAGAGCAGGATCAAAAAATTGCAGGGATTGTGAAAGATTATGGGAAGGGCGCAATCTTTTTGCTTAATAAATGGGACCTGGTCGAAAACCCTGACGAATCATACAAGGAGGTGATTGAAGAATTAAGCAGAAAGATGTGGTTTTCCCGGTATGTTCCTGCCATCACGGTATCGGGACTTGTTAAAAGAAGGATAACAAAGGTTTTTCCTGTAATCGACAGGATAATCAGCGAGAGGAATAAGAGGGTGCCTACAGCGGAGTTGAACAGATTTTTCGGAAGCATAATGTCAAAAATCTCGTTGCCGATGTATAAGGGAAGATCAGTTAAATTATATTATATGACACAGGTTAAGGGCGAGCCGCCCGCTTTTGTGATCTTTGCGAATTATCCCGATGCTGTAAAGGATTCACATCTGAGGTTTATTGAGAGCATGTTGAGGGACTATTTTGTATTTGAAGGGACACCCTTAAAAATTTATGTGAGAGCACGAAGAAAAGAAAAATAACATGAGGATTTTGAAAGTTGTCGGAAAAAGCATTGTGGATTTTTTCAGGGACGATGGATTGATGCTCGCAGGGGCGATGTCATATTTTTCGATGATGGCGCTTGTGCCCTTCTGTCTGTTTTTAATTACTCTGTTCGGCTATTTCCTTGGCCATTATCCTGAATTTTATAAATTCTTTCTGGCAAAGCTCGTTGATTTTTTCCCGGATGTTACCCATGATATTACAGATGAGATACTAAAACTTATTTCATATAAGGGACTCGGCCAGTTCAGCCTTATACTTTACGGCCTGCTCTCCTATCAGGTTTTTGCATCAGTCGAAAATGCCATGAACGTTATTTTCAAGATAAAAAAGAAAAGGAACTTTTTCTTTTCGATACTTATTTCAATGCTTGTTGTGACCTTAATAATCGCCATTTTAGTTACATCCTTTGCTGCTGCGTCATTTATCCCCCTGCTGAAGACTTTTAAGGCCTTTGGGATATACGTGAAGATAGGAAAGATAAAAGCGGTTATAATCGGATATGTTTTGCCATTTATACTGGTTTTGTTCACAGTAAATATGATATATATGCTGATCCCGAAGAAAAAGGTAAGACCCTCAAACGCATTTAAGGGCGCTGTTTTTACAACTATTTTCCTTGAAATAGCAAAACATGTTTTCACGTGGTATGTCGGCGCAGTCGCCCAGTTCGGTAAAATATACGGGCCTCTTACCGCCTTTGTTGTTTTCCTGCTCTGGGTATTTTACTCTTCGAGTATTTTTTTAATAGGAGCTGAAGTAGTTAATAATCTGGGCAGTTCAAGGAAAACCTGACGATTATGTCTGTCAAGAAAATTAAATCGCCTTTACTTCATCAAATTGAATTTGATTTAGACAGTAATGTTTTATAATGACTATCAGAGAGGTGGATCATGATTGAACTTATCGGAAAGATTGTCGAAGTGGGCACTGTAGAGGCGCTCTATACCGGCAGACTGGTGGAAATAGGAGAGAATGAAGTGCAGATTGAATCCGAATCAGGATGGGTTGTGGTGCCGATAGACCGGATCGCTTTTATCAGGGAAAAAGAGGAAGATTAACGGGTACGGGCTGGATGATGAGATATGGTAATATTGGAGAGAGATTATATTTCTATTATAGAGATTGTGGGCATTATAGATTAAGAGGTAAAACAAATAAAAAACAAAAGAAAAATTATATAACTATCAGATGGCAAAATAAGAAGTAGCTCGAAATGTAGGGTGAATATGAGAATGACATTCATTTATCCGTCTGTCGGACGAAAGGACAATCAGAAATACATAAAATCATGGGAGATGGAACCTCTCGTAATTGCTACTCTTGCTGGCCTAACTCCTGGTGACATAGAGGTCAAATTTTACGATGATAGGTTAGAGGCGATACCGTACGATGAACCAACGGATCTTGTTGGAATAAGCGTAGAAACTTACACAGCAAAAAGAGCTTACGACATATCTCGAGAATTCAGAAGACGTGGAATTCAGGTAGTATTGGGGGGATATCATCCGACACTTGCACCTGATGAGGCGATCGAACATGCTGACTCCATCGTTATAGGCAATGCCGAAGAAGTATGGTCGCTGGTGATCAGAGATGCAACGAACAAGAAATTGAGAAAGATATATAAGAGCAACTTACCTCTGATATCCGGCACGATTTGTCCAAAAAGAGATATATTCAAAAACAAAAGATATTTTAACCTTTCTCTTATAGAAACAGGCAGGGGGTGTAGGTTTAAATGCGAATTCTGTTCTGTGACGACCTTTTATGCCGGAAACTACTATCGAAGGCCGGATGAAGAGGTGATTCATGAGATGCGGAGTACTGGGAGAAAAACCTTTTTCTTCGTAGACGACAACATAATCGGAGATGTCCACTTATCAAAGAAATTTTTCAAGGCACTGATACCGGAGAAGATAAGATGGATAGGTCAATGCAGCCTGAATGTAGCAAAGGATGAAGAACTTCTTGAACTTCTCAGAGAAAGTGGTTGTGTCGGTTTGCTTATCGGATTCGAATCCCTGATAAAAACGAACCTCAGCCGTATGTTGAAATTCCACAACGACGAAATCGGCAGCTATAAGGAATATCTTGCACGGATAAGGGGAAAGGGCATTGTCCTTTATGCGTCTTTTGTCCTGGGATACGACCATGATGATGAAGAAACGATTGAAGAGACTGTACGATTTTGCCGAGAACAGAAAATCTTTATCGCTGCCTTAAACCACCTTGTGCCCTTCCCCGGCACAGCTCTTTACGAGAGACTCCGTCTTGAGGGAAAATTACGCTTTAAAAAGTGGTGGCTTGATACAGATTATCATTATGGAGATATACCTTATATCCCAGAAAAGGTTACTGCAGAAAAATTGCGAGAACTGAGTGTAAAAGCGCGACGTAAGTTTTACAGTCTGAAATCCATATTTCAAAGAAGTCTGGACTTCAAGGCAAATTGCCGAAATCTGAAAATGGCATGCCTTTATTTCAATGTTAATTTTATGCTGAAAAAAGAAATTGATCAAAAGGTAGGCTTACCTCTCGGGGGCGCTATTAATGCTGAATATAACAATTCACAACATGAGTAAATTTTTGTTCGATATTGCAGGAGAGGATGATGATGCTTCTTTAAGAGAAATTCTTAAGGAAACCCCTATGAATGGAACCATGAGAGTGTCTCTTCTAAGAGATCCCAGCATATTTCATTCAATAGGGGTTTTAGGTCGATTTAACCAAGTTATTATCGCAAAGGAAAAAGAGAGAGGCAGCATTGCAGGCTTCGGAATCAGAACGGTGAGGGAGGCATTTGTGAACGGTGAAGTTCAGCAGATAGGGTACCTCAGTAGTCTTCGAATAAGACAACAGTTTCGCGGGCTATCCCTGCTTGCCCGCGGTTATAATTATCTGAAAAAACTCCACGAAGATCAAAAAACGGACATATATCTGACAACGATTGTCGATGGAAATACTTTAGCATTGCGCAATCTTGTTGGCGGAAGAGCTGGAATTCCCCGATATCGGGAAATCGGTAAATATTTAATATTCGCACTGGATATCACGAAAAGGTTCAAAGGCGATCAACACAAGGAAATGGAAATAAATAGGGGTTCTCGGGAAAATATTCATGAAATCATTCAATTTGTTAACGAATCAAATGCAGCAAGACAATTTGCTCCATATTACAGATCAGAAGAGATTATTTTGAAGAGTCCACTTTATAGAGATCTGCAGGTGGAAGATTTCTATTTTGTTCGTAGCAAAGGCAGTATCAAAGGTGTGCTTGCAAAATGGGATCAGAGCGCATTCAAGCAAATAGTTGTCTCAAAGTATAAACGCCCTGTCTACCTTCTCAGACCCATCATTAACACCCTATCGCACTTAGCAAGGTACCCCTCGCTTCCGAAGGAAGGACAAGAGATTCGTTCTTTCTACGCAGGATTCATCGCCGTTAAAGATAACAGCCCTGCCATATTTTCTGCGTTGTTGAGACAAATGTGCAAAGATAACAGAGGCAATGGATATACTTATGTCCTCGTTGGTCTACATTCACAGGATAGACTTGCAGAAGCCTTGAAAGGCTGTTCGTGTATAAGATACGACAGCCGGCTTTACGCTGTTTACTGGGAAGATGGGAAAACCTTCTTCGATTCTTTGGACGATAGGCCGCCTTACCTTGAACTATCTACACTTTGATGTTTCGGGATATTCGATGAAAAAACTAAAAGGATCACTTATTGCGGTCGGAGATTTATCAATATCTGATAAACGCTCAATGCTCCATATAATGCAGAAATATTATGAAAACGTTACGGAAGAAAAGTTTTACTGCGATCTTAATGAAAAAAGCTCAGCCATAATCCTGAAGGATACAGAATCCGATAAAATCAAGGGGTTTTCAACGATAATTAATATTGAAGCAGAAGTCTTTGGAGTTCCAGTAAAAGCTGTTTTTTCAGGTGATACCATAATAGATAAAGATTTCTGGGGCGATCATTGGCTTGTTAGACTCCTCGGAAGATATTTTCTTGAAAATATTAGAAATATTCCATCGATGAGATTATACTGGTTTTTAATTTGTAAAGGATATAAAACGTATCGATATCTCCCGCTTTATTTTAAGAAATTTTATCCGTGCTTTAATATTGAGACGCCTCCCTTCGAAAAAACCGTCATAGATTCTTTTGCCCTGCATAAATACCCGGATAATTACGATCCGGTCGCCTGCCTGATCCGATTCAACGGTAAAGCAGAATATCTTAAAGAGGGTGTAGCGGATGTTACTGATGCCAGGCTGAAAAATTCACATATAGATTTCTTTCAGAAGAGCAATCCCGGGCATCTAAAGGGAGATGAGCTTGCATGTGTGGCTGAACTTAGCAAGGGTAACTTCAGTGATGTCTTTTATCGGATCGTTCTTGGTGACAGATGGAGAATCAGGAAAGATGAGTTTTTTAAGACGGCTTAAAATAGCATCTTCCAATGTTGTCTGGTTTGCTCTGTGCGCGAACCAATCAATCTCCTTTAGGGTTGCCTGCCTTGGCACAAAAAAGACTCAGGAAAAAATCCTAATGAGAATCATTCGAGCGAACCGAGATACAATATTTGGCAGACAACACCATTTTCATTCGATTGAGAATGTTTCTGATTTTATGAGTACAGTCCCTATTTCAACGTATGAGCATTTCGTGCCTTATATAGATCTCATTACTGCTGGCGAGGACAATGTACTTACGGCAGAGCCTGTGATTTCACTGAAACCGACAAGTGGCTCGACTCAAGCCACAAAACTGATACCTTATACTGAAAGCCTTCGTCATGATTTCAAGAAAGGAATCCTGCCGTGGATTTTCAGCCTGTTCTTATCTTTCAGAAAACTCCTCTTCGGGAGTGCTTATTGGTCTTTAACCCCTGCATTGAAAAGTAAATTAACCAATTCAGGGAAAATACCCGTGGGATTCACAGATGACAGCGAATATTTCGGCACAATTGAAAGAAGATTAATAAATTCGATATTATCGGTCCCAAAAGAAGTCAACGAGATTGAAAACCTTGAAAATTTTCATTATACAACACTACTATTTCTGATTAAGGATTCAAACCTGAGTTTTATTTCAATCTGGAATCCAACCTTTCTCATAAATATGCTCAGGAATCTGCCTGAGTGGCTTCCAAAGATTATTGAGGATATAAGAAGTGGAAACATATCCCTTCCTTTTCCAGGTGATGATCCGGTTATAAATCAGCTTAAGATGAAATTAAAGCCTGATTCTAAGAGAGCTAAAAAAATTCTCGCAGCCGTTCTATTTAAGACAAACCATGTCGAGATATGCAAAGCGATTTGGCCTAATCTTATTCTCATCAGTTGTTGGGGCAATGGAACTTCGCAGCCGTATCTTGAAAAACTTCAATATATTTTTCCTTACGTCAGGATTCAAAAGAAGGGATTAATGGCCACGGAGGGCATCATATCTTTTCCTATCGAGAAATACGGACACGTGCTTTCTATCAGATCGCACTTTTTTGAATTCATAGAATGGGGACATCAGAATGAAACTGGGCGGAGCCTATTATCTCATGAGATTGAAAAAGGTAAGACTTACAACGTAATTCTAACAAGTGGAGGAGGGTTATACAGATACAAGACGGGAGACCTCATTGAGGTGGTGGGATTTATTAACTCATGCCCGATTGTGAGGTTCGTCGGAAGATCCGATAAGGTGTCGGACATTTTCGGCGAAAAGCTCAATGAGAATCATATCTCTTCGATCCTGGAGAACGAATTCAGGACTGAAGGCCTGTCACCGTCATTTTTTATGATAGCACCTGAAGCCTTCCCTGATGGAAGCATGCAATACGTTTTATACCTTGAGGTGAAACCAGAGTGCCCAACTCATGTCCTGAAAGCACTTGCAGAAAAAATAGAATTGAAAATGCAGGAGAATTATCATTATGCCTATTGCAGAAAGCTTGAACAACTCCGACGCCTCAGAATTTTTCTTATTGAAGAAAAAGGCATGGAAGTTTATCTCAATTCGTGTTATTTGAACGGTCTGAAACTTGGTGATATCAAGCCATCCGCCTTGAATAAAAAGACTGGATGGTCAAAGATTTTTCGAGGGAGGCTCATAGATGAAGAGGCTGCCTGTGAAGCCAGTGAAATGATATAATGAGCTTGTGTCTATTATAATCTGATATTTATGATACAGCAAAAAGGAGGAAGCAAATGACGCCGATTAAATTTATCGCAGGATTAGTAGGAATTTACCACATAACAATTGGCATTCTTGGTACTTTGTCAGGAAATATTGCCGCTGAGATTGGGAGGATGTTGTTTCAGGCACAGATAGATGTTACACCACAATTCAGCTATATGGCCAAATATCTTGGCGCATACGTGATAGCCTTTGGAACTATGATGCTCGTGATTGCAAAAGATCCCGTAAAGTACAGGGGGCTTATTGATGTGGCTGTGCTTCTGATAGCAATAAGAGTGCTCGACAGAATTATTTTTGCCTCGGAATTGAAAGCGGCTTTCGGCATAGGTTTCACTCAGAGCATTATAACGATTTCGGTAATCAGCATTGTCGGTCTTCTTCTTCTGATATTTAAGCCCAAGGCTGGATAGATATTTTTTATTCTTGCTCATGTCCGGTTGTCGTAAAATGTTTTGTTAATCGGAATAAGGGAACATAAATCTCCGCTCGCTGTACAAACGTTTCACAAAAATGCGATAGGCAAGGTTACCAACAAAATTTATAAGAGGACTTGTTTTATTCTGAAAGATCGTTCTATTTAATATATTCGAAAGCTTAAAGGTCTCACGATAAGCCCATTTAAATCCTTCATAGAGTTCTTCAGGGCTCATTTTTGCCGGCTCGAATACAACGTGCATCGTATCGTAGTTATCCCAGTTATAGCTTAGTATTCTGTTCTCGCTCTGCATTTTTTGGAATAACGCCGTGCCGGGATACGGCGTGTAAATTGAATAGCGTGGTATATCTATGTGTAGGTCAGATACTCTCTGAACTGTCTCTTCAAAAACTAACTTGTTATCTTCGTCGAACCCGAATACAAAACAGCCTTGCACCGAAATGCCGCGCTCATGGAGATTCCTCATCAACTCCTCATAATCGTCTTCTTTGTTAAAGCCTTTGTGAATGTCCCTCAATATTTTTTGATTAGATGATTCCAGACCGAGGAGAAGATATACACAACCGCTTTTCTGCATCAAGTCGAGGAGTTCAGCATCGCGAACAACAAGTGTAGTTGCCAGTCCACCCCATTTTTTTTTCAAAGGAATCATTGCCTTAAAGAGTTCTTTTGAATAATCTACATCGTCAACAAGGCTTACATCGTTGAAGGCTACTCGTGTACCGGGCAATCTCTTTATATCTCTAATAACATCCTCAATAGGGCGTTTGTAATATCTTGGCCATACCGCAGAGACGGAACAAAAATCACAACGGTGTCTGCAACCACGGGTAGCCTGCACCGTAGACGGTACCACATATCTACTTCTGCGCAGCAGATCAATACGTGGGGCAGGAACATTTGGTAAAATATCTCCTTCAGGCCAGTCATTATCAGTATAAATATCTTTCATTTTTCCCTCTTGAAAATCATGGAGTAGCTTAGGCCATGTTCTTTCTGCCAATCCAATGACAACTGCATCTGCATGCTGTCTGGCCTCTTCCATCATAATGGTTGTGTGTACTCCGCCAAGTACTACCGGAATGCCTCTCTTTCGGAAATGCATCGATATTTCATAGGCCCGAACGGCTGTGCCGGTCAGGACGCTTATGCCTACAAGGTTTGCGGGATAGTCAAGTGGAATCGGTTCAATACTTCCATCAACTATTCTGATATCAAAACCATCAGGTGTTAAGGCTGCAAGAGTCGTCAGTGTTAGCGGTGCCTCCCTAAACGAGCAGATATAACTGCCAATTTTCAGCTTGTGCATTTTAGCATCAGGCATTATGAGGAGAAGTTTCATGAATTTCTTTTATATGCAAAGATGGAAAACGTTATAGATAATGAATTATGTCAGTTATAATTTATAATTTCAGGACAGTCATGTCAATTTTCATTTCGCTTATTGTTATACCAAGAATGCAAAAGAGATAGTATTATTTATTAAAAACCTTGTTGAGACTTCCCATATCTCCCAGTTCATATTGAATAATGGATATCGCAGCGATGGCTGCTGTTTCTGCCCTGAGGATCCTTCTGCCGAGAGAAGCGACAGAAAATCCATTCCTGGAGGCGGTTTCCACCTCTTTTTCTGTAAAGCCGCCTTCAGGGCCGGTAAAGAGACTTATTCCGGCTGTTTTATCGAAGCGTTTCAGTATGTCGGAAAGCCTTTCCCCGCCTTCTTCCCAGAAGATGATACCCTTGCCTGATATCATCTCCGGCTGATTAAAAATTCCGTCGAATTCTACTGGTTTTGATATTTCCGGAATAATATTTCTTCCTGATTGTCTCGAGGCTTCTTCTGCAATTTTCTGCCAGCGTAAAAGCTTCCTTGTTTCCCTTAGCTGACTTCTTTCAGTAATGACAGGGATTATTCTGTTTACACCCAGTTCAGTGGTTTTCTGAATTACGAGGTCCATTTTAACCCCTTTAAGTGTGCCCTGAAGAAGTGTGATACGAAGAGGCGATTCCCTGCTAAGGGATTGCTCCCCGAGTATTTCAGCCGTTGCCTCTTTGCCGGATATATTCATGATTATTGCTGAATATGAATTGCCTTTATCGTCAGTAATAAGGATCTGATCGCCTCTGCTGCATCTAAGGACTGTGGAAAGATATCTTGCCTTTTCACCTTTGATGGTTATAATTTGATTCTCTGAAAAAATTCCGGTGAGGAATAACCTTGGCATTTAATGTCAATCAAATAAGAAATAAGAAGTAAGAATTAAGAAGTAAAATCATAGTTCCCCATATCATATTTCCCATTTCCTATCTCTTGTTTATTTGATTAGTTTTCAACGCCGGTGAAAAGGTCTTTAAGCTTTTCCTTGAAGCTTTTGGATACCTCATCGCCGTTTATAGAGGCAAACTCCTCAAGAAGCTCCTTCTGTCTCGGTGTCAGTTTTGCAGGGACCTCTATATTGATTTTTACGATTTGATTGCCCCTGTGGTGGCCTCCGACTCGCGGGGCTCCCTTGCCTTTGATATAAAATACACGGCCGGACGGGGTGCCCGGCGGTATTTTCAATTTTGCAGTGCCGTCGAGTGTAGGGACCTCTATCTCAGCGCCCAGGGCGGCCTGCGGGAAAGAGATCGGGACCTCGCAGAATATCTCGGTCCCGTCTCTCTTGAAGAACGGATGTTCTGCAATATTTAATACTATATAAAGGTCGCCTGGCGGGCCGCCATAAACTCCCATCTCCCCTTCACCTGAGATTTTCAGCCTTGAACCTGTATCAACGCCGGGGGGGAATTTTAAACTTATATTTTTTTGTTTCTGTATCTTGCCGTTGCCCTTGCATGATTTGCATGGGTTGGTTATTATCTTGCCGGTCCCGTAACATTTCCCGCAGGTTTTAGAAACGCTGAAGAATCCCTGCTGGAACCTTATCTGTCCTGCGCCTTTACAGGATGGACATACCTCAAGGTTCTTGCCTGGTTCTGAACCGGATCCATTGCATTCTGAACATCTTTCCCACTTCGGGAAATCAATTATTTTTTCGGTCCCGAATACAGCCTCATCAAGAGTTATGGTCAGGTCGTATCTCAGGTCATTGCCTTTGGCCGGCCTTTGTCTTCTCTGTCCGCCAAAGGTCCCGAAGAAATCCCCAAAAATATCTTCAAAGATATCTCCAAATCCTGCTCCTGTTGAAAAAGGCCCAAAACCTCCGCCCATTCCCTCTGCTGTCCCAAACCTGTCGTAGTTTGCCCTTTTTTCAGGGTCGCTCAGGCAGGAGTATGCCTCATTTATCTCTTTGAAGTTATCCTCGGAGGCCTTGTCCCCGGGATTTCTGTCAGGATGATATTTTAAGGCAAGCTGTCTGAATGCCTTTTTTAATTCCGCTTCAGACGCACCGCGCGGTACACCGAGTATCTCGTAATAATCCTTCATCTAAGCTTGACCTGTTCTACTTCTTGTCCTTGTCTACGTCTTCGAACTCTGCTTCAACCACTTCTTCCTCAGCAGGTTTTGCACCCTGAGATTCTCCTGCTGATGGGCCGGCACCGGCATGGGCCTGGGCGCCTGCAGTTTTATAGATATGCTCGGCAAGCTTGTGAGAAACAGAAGTGAGTCTGTCGGTTGCAGATTTTATCTCTGCCGGGTCAGTACTCGAATCCTTTATCCTCTTGCAGTTCTCAAGGGCATCTTCTATTTCCTTTTTCTCGTCAGCGGAGATCTTGTCGGAGTAGTCGCTCATAGACTTCTCTACGGTATAAACGAGTGTGTCTGCATGATTCCGCACCTCTGCAAGCTGTTTCTTTTTTTTGTCTTCCTCGGTATGGGACTCGGCATCACGAACCATCTTTTTTATCTCTTCTTCGTTAAGACCGCTTGAGGCTGTTATCCTGATAGACTGCTCCTTGTTTGTACCGAGGTCTTTTGCAGAGACATGAAGGATGCCGTTTGCATCGATGTCAAAGGATACCTCTATCTGAGGTACCCCTCTCGGCGCCGGGGGGATGCCAATAAGTTCAAAATTGCCGAGCAGTTTGTTGTCGGCGGCCATATCTCTTTCACCCTGGCATATCTTTATTGTTACAGCAGGCTGGTTATCAGTTGCTGTTGAGAATATCTGGCCTTTCTTTGTGGGTATTGTTGTGTTTCTGTCGATTATCTTGGTGAAAATCCCGCCGAGAGTCTCAATGCCCAATGATAATGGAGTAACGTCAAGGAGCAAGACCTCCTTTACGTCGCCTTTAAGTACTGCCGCCTGTATTGCAGCGCCCACTGCAACGACCTCGTCAGGATTGACCGTACGGTTGGGTTCCTTACCGAAATAATTCTGGACGGTCTGCTGCACCTTTGGCGTCCTTGTCTGACCGCCTACAAGGAGAACCTCGTCGATATTCGAGGGTGACAGATTGGCATCTGAAAGTGCGTTCTTGCACGGACCAGTTGTATTTTCAATCAGGTCCCCTGTCAGCTGTTCGAGTTTTGCCCTCGAGATCTTCATAAGGAGATGCTTCGGTCCTGATGCGTCAGCTGTAACAAACGGGAGGTTGATTTCTGTTTCTGTGGCTGTCGAAAGCTCTATCTTTGCCCTTTCAGCAGCCTCCTTGAGCCTCTGCAAGGCCATCTTGTCCTTTTTCAGGTCGATGCCCTGATCTTTCTTGAATTCCTCAACCATCCAGTCAATTATCCTGAGATCAAAATCATCTCCGCCGAGATAGGTGTCGCCGTTTGTTGACTTGACCTCTATGACCCCTTCGCCTATTTCCAGTATTGATATATCAAATGTGCCGCCTCCAAGGTCGTATACCGCGACTTTCTCTTCTTTCTTTTTGTCCATACCGTAAGCAAGCGCTGCTGCTGTCGGCTCATTTATTATCCTCAGGACATTTAATCCTGCTATCCTTCCGGCGTCTTTTGTGGCCTGCCTCTGGCTGTCATCAAAATATGCAGGGACTGTTATTACTGCCTCGGTAACTTTTTCCCCGAGATAATCCTCTGCTGCCTGTTTCAATTTCTGGAGTATCATGGCTGAGATTTCTGGCGGAGAATATTTCTTGCCCTGAATCTCTACATGGGCATCGCTGTTTGAGGCCTCTACTATCTTGTAAGGGAGTCTCTTTTTTGCGTGCTCGACCTCGCGGGAATTGTATTTACGCCCCATGAGCCTCTTTATTGAAAAAATCGTATTTTCGGGATTTGTTATCGCCTGTCTTTTTGCTATCTGACCTACAAGCCTTTCTCCCTTGTCCGTAATTGCAACTACAGAGGGTGTGGTCCTTGTCCCTTCCTGGTTAGGTATGACCACAGGTTCCCCACCCTGAACAACCGCTACTACCGAGTTTGTTGTCCCGAGGTCTATGCCGATTGCTTTTCCCATTTTTATTATTCCTCCTCTATTTTCTTGTTAATCTTGATTTCGACAGCTTATGATTCTTTTTCTGCTTCAACGGTTTCTTCTTTTTTCTGAGGCCTTACTGATACGGCAACAAGAGACGGACGGAGTACCTTGTCGCGATAAAGATAACCGGCCCTCATTTCCCTTGTCACCATCTTTTCATCCAGATCTTCCCTTTCTTCCTGCATCATGGCATGGTGGACAGACGGGTCAAAACACTTTCCCTCAGCCTCTATTCTTGACAGACCGAATTTCTCGAGTATCCTCTGGAGTTCTTTCAGTGTGATCTCAACACCCTGGACAATACCTTCAGCGGGATTATTCGATGCGTGCTTTAGTGCGAGTTCCAGATTATCTATTACAGGCAATAATTCGTAAAGAAGAGATTCATTGCCGTATTTTACCATATCTTCCTTGTCCCTGTTGACACGCTTTCTGTAATTCTCAAAATCAGCATATAATCTCAGATATTTATCATTCATCTCCTGAAAGGCCTTTTTATCAGCACTCTCTTCCTGGTCAGCAATCTCCCGGGACAGGGCTGAAAGCTCTTCGGGAATTTCACTTTCCGACAGGTCAATATCTTCTTTACGTTCTTCTTCCAAAGTATTCCTTCCTATCTGTTCGAAAGCAGGCTCGTAAAATATTTTGCGGTCATATCTACAATGGAAATTGCCTTCAGATAATTCATTCTTGTAGGGCCGATAATACCTATGACCCCCATGGGCTTGCTTCCTTCCCTGTAAGTTGAAACAACCAGACTGAACTTTTTCATCTCATCAAGTGCATTTTCAGACCCTATAAAGACCCGCGTACCTTCAGAGCCTGAGATATTATCAAGCAGTTTGACGATTATATGTTTATCTTCAATGGTTTTCAGCAGTTCTCTTATCCGGTTGATATCGCAGAAATCAGGCAGGTCAAGCACCTCTGACAGTCCATATACATATATGTTGCCTGGAGAAATCGAAAAAACGTCTCTGCATATTTTAAGTGCCTCTGAAATGAGCCTGTCGCAGATGACCTTATCTTTTGTCATTTCCTTTAATACGGATCTTCTTATCTCATCAAGAGTATACCCGGCAAACTCTGAATTTATATATTCCGCGATCCTGTTTAGGTCTTTCTGTGAGATCTCAGGGTCGATAGAGACAATCTTGTTCCTTATAATACCTTCATCTGTAAACAAGATGACTGCAAGCTGGTCACCACGGTATTTTATCAACTCGATTTTAGTAAGTGTGGTTAAATCAGCATTCGGAGACATTGTTACACCGATGTAATGGGATAATGAAGACAGCATTCTCGATGCATCGTCAAGTAAGGAATTGATGTCTTTTCTCAGCATTTCCAATTTTTTATAAAGTTCAGAAGTCAGATCTTTGTTCGAATGGCGTCTTTCTGCTGTCAGTGTATCAACGTAAAACCTGTATCCGCTGTCGGTAGGCACTCTTCCTGCAGAAGTGTGAGGCTGTTGTAAAAACCCCATCTCTTCAAGGTCCGACATTATATTACGTATTGTCGCAGGAGAAAGGCCAAATGAGTATTTCTTGGTTACAACCCTTGAGCCGACCGGTCCGGGCTCATTGATATAACACTGTATAACTGCACATAATATCTGTTTGCTTCTTTCGTCAAGCATGTTTAGCACTCTCCAAGGTAGAGTGCTAATAATTTAGCAGTTATATGCGTTGAGTGTCAAGTATTGGGTTTTTTCTACCAGCCGAGCCTGCGTTTAAGCAGCTTGTCATACATATCTTTAGGAAGGAAAGCAGACTTATGGATGTCGCTGCTGTAGTATTTTGTCCTGATTTTGTCCTTGCGGCGTATCTCCCTCGGATTGAGTTTCTTCGATCCAACAGAGAAAGTCCACCAGTTTCCTGCATAAGTTGCAATTGGAGCAGTGTAAAGGTCGACAACAGGGAAGACGGATTTCATTGTCTCCTGGACATCGACGACGATATCTTTATGGAAATGGAGTGATTCCGAAAGAGATACAAACATGCCGTTTTCCGTCAGGCAATTCTTTATTGACCTGAAGAAATTCTTTGTAAAAAGGCTTTTTGCAAAACCTACTATGTCAGTGGAATCCACTATAACAACATCGATATCGGATTGCCTGCCCTTGACGAACTCCGCCCCGTCCATGCACTTTATCTCCACCCGCCTGTCATTAATGCCGCAAGCAACCTTCGGGAAGAACTTTTTAGATACCTTTAAGACCTCTTCATCTATCTCTATGAAATAGACCTTTTTAACTGATCTGTGTTTCAGCACCTCTCTGACAGTGCCTCCGTCTCCACCGCCGATAACAAGCACCTTCTCAGGGTTGGGATGTGAATTCATAACAACATGGGTAAGCATCTCATGATAAAAGAATTCGTCTCTTTCCGTAATCTGCACAACCCCGTCCAGTACCAGTATCTTTCCGAAAAAAGGATTTTCAAAGACCATTATATCCTGGAACCTGCTTTTATGTTTATAAAGAACATTTGTTACTTCATATGTGTATTGAATTGGCGCATAAGGGTCGCTCTCGAAAAACCTGATCATCGTTGTCCTCCTTATATAAGAATAGTTTTTGGTATTGAAAATCCGTTGAATTCCGAAGCGTATGAAATCGTATATGCGCCGCTTGACAGGATCAATAGAATATTGCCGACCTTCGGCTCAGGAAGAAATATGTCTTTATCGATGACATCGAAACTGTCACAGCTCGGTCCGGCAAGGGTCCATTTTTTGTTCTGTCTGGAGCCCTCAACAATATAACTGTATTTTATGCCTCCAACACTCTCCATTAAACCGTTGAAAACGCCTACATCAATATAAAGCCAGTCCTCATCGGCCCTCTTTGCCTTCCCTATGACCTTTGAAACAAAAATTCCGGCATCACCGACAACAGCCCTGCCCGGTTCAATGAATATCTTTGTATTTTTCGGGAATTTTTCATATATGAGTTTATCGACATTTTTTTCTATTGTTGTTATATTTACCACATTTTTTGTATACCGGATGGGATATCCTCCGCCTATATTGAGCATTGAAAGTCTTATCCCTCTCTTTTCTGCCCTGTCCCATAATATCTTTGCCTTATCCAGCGCTGTATTCCAGTTGTAGATGTTTGTGCACTGGGAACCTACATGAAATGTTATACCAACCGGATTCAATTTCCTTTTTTTAGCATGCATCAGGAGCTCTTCAGCCTCATCGAGTTCAACAGCAAATTTTTTGCTCAAAGGCCATTCGCTTCCCTCATTAGGTACGGAAAGTCTTACATAAACGTTGCAGTTTGGAGAGTACTCACGGAGTTTTTCAATCTCGTCTTCTGAGTCAACTGCAAAATAGGAAACGCCGCAGCCGGATGCCATCCTGAGGAATCTGAAAGATTTTATCGGATTGCTCGAGATTATCATTTCCCTGCCGACACCAAGAGAAGACAGGATATTCAGTTCTCCTTCAGATGCTATCTCAAAACCTATCCCGAGGCTTTTTATCAGCTTGAGTATCTCAATGTCCGGGTTTGCCTTTACAGCATAAAAGACCTTTGAATTTCTGATATTTTTACCGATGGAATAGACCTTCTGTTTAAGCTTTGCCTTATCTATCAGGAGATAGGGCGGTTCAAGTTCAGAGGTCTTCAGGAATTTTAAGGCCTTCTGAATAGTGGATTTAGCCGCGATTTCTGTATGAGATTTATCTATTCTGAATCTGTCTTTCATCTTGTTTAATTTCTGAATTAAATTTTAAATAGATATTTAAAGACATTTAAACAAAAATTGCAACAAAACGCGTTAACGGATCATTTTGGTTTTCTGATCTGCAATACTCTCTTTGCGGCGCTTCGAACAGCTTCAGCTACATTTTTATTTTTTTCCAGTAATATAAGATCCTTTGTTTTAAGTTCGCTGACGAAACCTATTGACATCCCTGGCGGCGTCTTCGGGTTTGTAACCAGAGCAAAAAGAATAGAATAATTTTTCATCCATTCCCTGTTCTTTGCAATCCTTCTTAGGGCATCTTCAAGTGACTGCCTTGACTTTGCGATCATCTCGATCTCGGACTCGGTAATCTTACCATTCTCAAGAACGTTCAGGCTCACCTGTTTGTTCGGGTCCCTTGAGAGTATCCCGCGGATCTCCCTGCCGCCTTTTAGGGCAAGCTGGATCCTTGCCGACACGCTCAGTCTTTGGATTTTCTGGATCAGGCTTTCTGCCCGCACTTCCCTTGCCTTTTCAGCCTTGACCAGATCTGTTGGTGGCAGAGCAGGGAGATGGAGAACACCGGCAATAAATTTTTTAACTTCTTCCGGTGTGTTAGGATGTTCCGCAAGGAGCTTGAGTATTTCCGGTCGCTGTGTGTTTGCTCTTGCTATTTCATCGAAGACACCTGTTTCTGAAGCATCTTCGATGAGCACTTCTATCACCTCCTGTGAGGCAATAGAAAAGTCGAGTCCTATCAGTAACTGTGGTTGTTCTTCCATTTAAGCTCTCCTTAAGTATATGAAATATTCTATATTGCCCTTTTGTCCGCGGACCGGTGATTCAAATAACCCAATGATTTTAAAACCGGTTTGCTCTGCGCCTGAACGTATGCTTTCGACAGTGGACATCCTCTTTGTTTCGTTTTTTATCACACCCCCCTTTTCGACCATGCCCTTTCCAATTTCGAATTGAGGCTTGATCAGAGCAAGGACCTCTCCGTTATTCTTAAGAAATTCGAGTGTCTTAGGTAAAACCTTTGAAAGTGAGATGAAAGAGACATCGATAAAAGCGATATCTATCGGGTCCGGAACTAATTTTAAATCAAGATACCTTATGTTTGTTTTCTCCAATAATACTATCGCCGGGTTCTGCCTGAGAGACCAGTCAAACTGGCCATAGCCTACGTCTATAGCATATACCTTTTTCGCATCTTTTTTAAGTGCGCAATCTGTAAATCCGCCAGTTGAACATCCGATATCCATTACTGTTTTCCCGCTAAGCTCAATATTAAAAAAGTTTAACGCCGCCTCAAGCTTTAACCCTCCTCTGCTGACATAAGGAATGTCATTTTTCCTAAGAATAATATCAGCGTCGCTGCTTACTATAGATCCGGCCTTTAATGCTGTATTCCCGTCAACAATGACTTTTCCCTCCATGATAAGCGCCTTTGCCCTTTCCCTGCTTTTAACAAGCCCTTTGTCGACCATGATTTTATCTAATCTTTCTTTATGTTTCATCTGTCAACACTTCGTTAAAAATCCGGGCAATATATAAAAGAAGGAATGTCCGGGAAATAAATTATATGTATGAAAACAATCAGCTGCTGAAGGTCGGCTCTCTCATAAATGAAAGGGCCGCAAGGAATATCCCCTCTTCATCTATTCCGTATTTTGTCCTTAATCTTTCAGGGCTCCCCTGCTCTATGAAATTGTCATGGATGCCGAGCCGTTTTATTTTAACATTTGTTATCTCTGCATCAGTTAGGGATTCTATAACAGCGCTTCCAAAGCCGCCCTGAAGTGCATTCTCTTCAATGGTAATCAATCTCGGTATCCGTGCTGAGATCGACAATAGAAGATTTTTATCAAGCGGTTTGATAAACCTTGCATTGATTACTGATGCATTAATGCCTGTCTTTTCAAGCCTTTCAGATGCAGCAAGCGCCGGATAAACAGTACTGCCGATTGCTATTAATGCCATATCATCGCCTTCTTTTAAGACTTCTGCCTTTCCGAGTTCTATTTCTGTATTCTGTGTTCCGTGACCTGTATTCTGGATTTTACCCCTTGGATACCTTATCGCTGATGGGCCGTTATGTTTTAAGGCAAACTCGATCATCATCTTTAGTTCGTCCCCGTCTTTCGGAGACATAACAACAAGGTTTGGTATATGTCTGAGGAAAGAAATATCAAATAAGCCCTGATGGGTTGGACCGTCTTCACCGACGATCCCCGCCCTGTCTATTGCAAATATTACGGGGAGCTTCTGAAGGCACACGTCATGTATTATTTCATCGTATGCACGCTGCAGAAAAGTCGAATAAATCGCCACAACAGGTCTCAGTCCTCTTGTTGCCAATCCGGCAGCGAATGTGACAGCGTGAGGTTCGGCTATGCCGACATCATAGAATCTGTCCGGAAACTTTTCTGCGAAAGGCTCAAGCCCTGTACCCTCTTTCATCGCAGCTGATATAGCGATTATTTTCCGGTTTTCGGAAGCTAAATCAGCAAGGATTTTTCCGAAGGCAGCGCTATAGGTCATGACCTCCTTTGAGCAGATCTGGGAGCCGGTCTCGAGTTCAAAGGGTCCGACACCATGAAATACACATGGATTTTTTTCGGAAAATTCATAACCTTTCCCCTTCTTTGTTATTACATGAACAAGGGTAGGGGAGGTTGAGGATTTTATCCTCTTGAGGGTCTCTGTGAGCAACTCGATATTGTGTCCGTCAATCGGTCCAACATAATCAAAACCCAATTCTTCGAATAAGATTCCTGGAAGGAGAAGCCCCTTGATTGTTTCTTCGGCCTTCTGGGCGATCTTGGCAACAGGGCCGCCTACCCTGGGTATCCCTTCTAAAAATGACTTTGTTTCCTTCTTGAATTTCCTGTAGAATTCCCCGGTAAGTATCCTGTTCATATATGCAGAAAGCGCACCGACATTAGGTGATATGGACATCTCGTTGTCATTGAGTATTACGACAAGATCTTTTTTGAGATGACCTGCGTTGTTGAGACCTTCAAATGCAAGCCCTCCAGTCATCGCACCGTCTCCTATGACCGCAATTACCTTGAAGTTCTCATTGTTTTTATCGCGTCCTTCGACTATCCCAAGCGCCGCAGATATGGATGTTGAGCTATGTCCGGTCCCAA
>JAKAKQ010000373.1 GCA_021813425.1 Nitrospirota bacterium | reverse complement strand
GTTGACGCTATTTTCTTGCCAACGAGACCTGACTTGCCCATTCCTGTGACAACAACCCTGCCTTTGCTCTCATAGATGATGTCTACGGCCTTCTCAAAATTGCTGTTAAGCTTGTCTATCAGGGCAAAAACAGCATCGGCCTCGGTCTTTAAGACCTTTTTTGCTATGTTAATAATGTTTTCCATATCAAACCTTACTGCAATAATTAAATAACTCCCCCTCGCCCCCTCTTAATCTAAGAGGGGGCGAGGGGGAGTTATCTGAATAATAAATAGTTATTCTCATTTCACCAGCTCATCTATCTTCATAACTGTCTTCAACATTTTCTCAACTTCATCCAGCCTTATCATGTTCGGTCCGTCGCATAATGCCTTATCAGGCTCCGGATGGACTTCCATAAATAATCCATCAACTCCAACAGCAACTGCAGCCTTTGCAAGAGGTTCTGCAAATTCCCTCTGCCCTCCTGAGGAACTCCCCTGCCCCCCTGGAAGCTGAAGGCTGTGAGTTATATCAAAGATTACAGGGTATCCGTATGACCTCATAATAGGAAGTCCCCTGAAGTCAACAACAAGATTATTATATCCAAAGGTCGTGCCTCTTTCTGTAATAAAGAGGTTCCTGTTTCCTGTTGATATGAATTTATCGATGATGTTCTCCATATCCCATGGAGCAAGGAACTGCCCTTTTTTTATATTTACCGGCTTGCCTGTTTTTGAAGCCGCAAGCACCATATCGGTCTGCCTGCATAAGAATGCAGGGATCTGGATGGCGTCAAGGACCTCTGATGCAGACTCAATCTCTTCAGCAGAATGTATATCTGAAATTACAGGAATGTTAAATCTATCCCTGACATCTGAAAGCATCCTCAACCCATTTTCGATTCCCGGCCCACGGAAAGATTTTAAAGATGTTCGGTTTGCCTTGTCATAAGAGCTTTTAAAGACAAGAGGAATCCCAACTCGGGCGCATATCTCCTTAAGTCTGTGGGCGGTTTCGAACACTATATCTTCGGACTCGATAACGCATGGCCCGGCGATTAGAAAAATAGGCCGGTTGTTCCCAAAGGGTATGTCCCCGATTGTTATTTCCCTTGTCAATCTGAGTTCCTCTCGCGGGTGCCGGCTTCAATATGAGGGAAAAGGGAACTTTTTTCCTTTAGGGACGCACCTATGAATGCCCCGAAAAGAGGGTGGGGCTCTGTAGGTCTGGATTTAAATTCTGGATGAAACTGACATCCCAGAAACCAGGGGTGGTCTTCAATCTCCACTATCTCGACAAGCTCTCCGTCAGGGCTTGCCCCGCTTATCCTCATGCCAAGTCTTGTTACAATACCTTTATAGGCATTGTTGAACTCATATCTGTGTCTGTGCCTTTCTGTTATCTCTTTTAAGCCGTATGCCGTCAATGCATTGGTATTATTCTCAATAACACATGGATAGGCGCCGAGGCGCATAGTTCCGCCCTTCTGGGTGCTTTCGGTCCTCTCCTCAATCTTCCCTTTTCTGAAGTCATACCATTTTTCCATAAGATATATGACAGGAGACGGCGTATTGAGGTCGAATTCGGAGCTGTTTGCCTTGAGCCCGCAGACATTACGTGCAAACTCTATAACAGCGCACTGCATGCCGAGGCATATGCCGAAATATGGGATCCTTTTTTCCCTTGCATATCTTACGGATTCGATCTTGCCTTCTATGCCTCTGTAGCCGAACCCTCCAGGTACAAGGATACCGTCAGCATCGGATAGATATTTGTCGGGTCCGTGCACTTCGACTTCTTCAGAGTCAATCCACTGGAGATTCACGCGGCAGTCGTTTGCTATTCCCCCATGTATCAAGGCTTCGGTAAGGCTTTTGTAGGAATCCTTCAGACCAACGTACTTGCCGACTATGGCGATGGTTACCTCATCCTTCGGCTCTTTGATCTTCCTTACAATATCCTTCCACTGGCTAAGGTCCGTTTCCCTTGAGGTCAATCTCAGTTTGTTTATTATCTGCTGGTCAAGCCCTTCTGCATTAAAAGCAAGGGGCACTTCGTATATGGTTTCAACATCGATTGCATTTATAACAGCATCGCTGTCCATGTTGCAATGAATAGCTATCTTTTTCTTTGCCTCAGGGGTAAGGGGCCTGTCTGTCCTGCAAAGAAGTATGTCAGCCTGTATACCTATTGCGCGCAACTCTCTTACACTGTGCTGTGTAGGCTTTGTCTTTAGTTCTCCGGATGTCTTTATATAAGGCAGTAAAGTCAGGTGTATGTACAGGACATTCTCTCTTCCGACATCATATCTCATCTGCCTTATTGCTTCAAGGAAGGGAAGGCTTTCAATGTCACCGATGGTTCCGCCTATCTCGACGATCACAACATCGTTATTGTTGCTTACTGACTTTATCGCATGTTTGATCTCGTCAGTGATGTGAGGTACCACCTGCACAGTGTCACCAAGGTAATCGCCCCGTCTCTCTTTTGAAATGACATTGTAGTAGATCTTCCCAGTTGTAAAATTGTTTGCCTGAGACATTCTGATGTGGGTGAACCTTTCGTAATGTCCAAGGTCAAGGTCTGTTTCTGCTCCGTCATCAGTGACAAAGACCTCTCCGTGCTGAAAAGGACTCAGTGTCCCAGGGTCGACATTGATATAAGGGTCGAGTTTTTGAATGGTAACTTTCAGTCCGCTTGCTTCAAGAAGGGCGCCAATGGATGCTGCTGCTATACCCTTTCCGAGAGATGATAAAACGCCGCCTGTTATAAAGATAAATTTAGGCATTTTTCTATCCTTTCCAAGTCTTCAGGGGTGTCCACCCCTGAAGTTTCTGTTAATGTTTCTTTGATCTTTATCCTGAAACCATTTTCAAGCGCACGCAATTGTTCCAGTTTTTCTATCAATTCCAGTCGCGCAGGGGGCAATTCAGACAACTTCAGCAGAACATCCCTCCTGTAACTGTATATGCCGACATGCTTAAACATCAATAGTTCAGAAGCGCGGAAGTCCTGAAGTTCAAAAGGTAAAAAATATTCTGCTTCCGCACTTTTGCACTTTTGCACTTTTGTGCTAAACAGTTCTCTATGATACGGGATTGGAGCCCGCGAAAAATAAAACGCAAATCCATTTTTATCAAATACGACCTTAACGACATTGGGATCAATGATTTCTCTCGGGTCAGTTATTCTTTTTGCCAGGGAACCCATGGACGCTCTGCTGTCGTCAAGCAAAGATATTGTGTCGTCGATCATTTCAGGCTTTATAAGGGGTTCATCTCCCTGGACATTGACAATTATATCATAATTCAGTGAACGGACAACCTCTGCTATCCTGTCAGTACCTGACATATGGCTGTCCGAAGTCATCACGGGCTTCCCTCCAAAGGAAAGAACTTTTTCGAATATCGCTTCACTGTCTGTTGCAACGATCACATCACTTGCAAGGTGTGAGTTCAGGGAGTTCTGATATACATGCTGTATAACGGGTATGCCTTTAAGGAGTGCAAGGGGCTTTCCCGGGAAACGGGTAGAATCATATCGAGCGGGTATTACAACAATTGCAGACATATTTATTAGTTAGTAATTATATAACAATATGCATTAAATCTAAAGAATAATATGGATTTTTGACGAAAAAACTCATATTATTCTAAAATAAAAAAGATTTTAATTCCCGGGTTTAATCCAAGGGAAATCCTTGTTTGCAGGCAATTGAATTATTTTTTATAAATACATTTTTATAAGAATAAAAAAGTTTTCAGGGAGAGAAATTCATGGATATTACTGTAAAAAATGAAAAACTGAACAAATGGATTAAAGAAGTAGCGGATATGTGCCGTCCTGATGATATCTATATATGTAACGGGACTAAAGAAGAATATGACCGGATGATGGCAAAGCTGTTGGCAAGCGGCAGCGCCATTCCTCTTAAAAAAAGGACTAACAGCTATCTTTTCCGCTCTGATCCCAGCGATGTGGCACGTGTTGAGGACCGTACATATATTTCCACATCAGCAAGAGATGAGGCGGGACCAACAAACAACTGGATTGATCCGGCTGAACTTAAAGAGACCATGAAGCGTCTTTACGAAGGCTGCATGAAAGGCCGCACCATGTACGTGATCCCTTTTTCCATGGGGCCTGTAGGTTCTCCTATTTCAAAGATAGGAGTCGAAATCTCTGACAGCCCGTATGTGGTTTGCAACATGCATATCATGACCCGTGTCAGTTCCAGGGTGCTGGAACTCCTTGATGCTGGTGAGGATTTTATCCCCTGCCTGCATTCGATCGGAGCCCCTTTAGCTCCGGGACAAAAAGATGTGCAATGGCCCTGTGCCCCGATCGAAAGAAAGTATATAAGTCATTTTCCTGAGGAAAATCTGATCTGGTCATATGGCTCAGGTTACGGAGGTAACGCCCTACTTGGCAAAAAATGCCTGGCCCTTCGCATCGCCTCTGCTATGGCAAGGAGAGAAGGCTGGATGGCAGAGCATATGCTCATCCTGCGACTCACGAATCCTGAAGGGAAGCAGTATCACATTGCTGCAGCCTTTCCTTCTGCGTGCGGCAAGACCAATCTGGCCATGATGCAGCCATCTATAAAAGGCTGGAAATGTGAATGCATAGGTGATGATATCGCATGGATGAAGATCGGCGCAGACGGGAGACTCTATGCGATCAATCCCGAAAGCGGGTTCTTCGGTGTAGCGCCTGGAACGTCATATGAGACCAATCCCATGGCAATGGATACACTCAAGGAGAATGTCATCTTTACCAATTGCGCTTTGACTGACGATGGAGATGTCTGGTGGGAAGGCATGACCGATGATGTGCCGGAACATCTCATCGACTGGAAGGGGCGTGACTGGGACCCTGACAGCAAGGTGGATGCTGCCCACGCTAATGCCCGGTTTACTGCGCCCGCAGCCCAATGTCCCGTTATCTGCAAAGACTGGGAGAATCCTGCCGGTGTCCCGATAGACATTTTTATATTTGGCGGGCGCCGCACCAGTGTTGTACCTTTGGTTTACGAGTCATTCAGCTGGGATCACGGTGTTTTTCTTGGCGCTACTGCCGCCTCCGAGACCACTGCCGCAAATATCGGCGCTGTCGGAAATCTGCGGAGAGATCCTTTTGCAATGACGCCTTTCTGCGGTTACAACATGGGAGACTATTTCCGGCATTGGCTGAAAATGGGCGAAAGACTTGGGGATAAAGCCCCAAGAATATTCTATGTAAATTGGTTCCGCAAGAATGATGAAGGCAAGTTTTTGTGGCCCGGCTTCAGCGACAACAGCAGGGTATTGAAGTGGATGTGCGAGCGGATCGATGGCAAGGCTGATGCCCAAAAAACGCCAATAGGCCTGCTGCCGGTTGAAGAGGGGATAGATCTTACAGGCCTGGGTATTTCCGAAGAGAACATGAAGGAACTGATGAGAATCGATACTCAAGCATGGAGAGCTGAAATGCCTGACATCGAAAGACACTTTGCTAAATTTGGCAGTCGTTTGCCGGAAAATCTGACTATACAGCTTCAGGAACTTAGAAGGCGTCTTGGATAAGACGATGCAGTTTTTATGGAACAGCTAACCTCTAAAAAAACATTGGTTAATGTCTTGGGCGTAGTGTATGTCCACATCAAGACAAGTGATGGAGGTGATCTGTATCTAACCAGGTTTGCAGCGCCCTACCAGGAGTATTTCGAAATAGAGAACTGGTATGAAAGAAGCTGGTTCAACAAGCATAAAATAAGGCTTATAGGTACAAGTTCTGTCTACAGGGTGCCCACAAAAAAGATAGAAGGCAAAAGCCTTGATCTGGTGGTAAAGAACTGCCGTGTAGGGGAAGATGTTCCTATTGATACCCATACCTTGCAGGAATTTTGTGATGCCGAATTCAACAGTCCGTGGGAAGAGTTTTCCCTGGTCATGGAGATGAGAGAAAACCACTACGGACCAAAAGAGATGAGGGTTAACCCCCAGCGACCGTTGGCAATTTATGTGCCTCCTGAAAAGATGCAAGCATGGCAAAGTGGGAGATCACGGGCAAAAATTAACCGCATAAGGGCCAAACATCCTGGTATTGATCTGGATATCCTGAAACAGTACAAACTCATATACGAATGGATAGAAGGCAATAATCTTATAGAGGTTTTTGAACACATAGATATTGACCATGATGAACTTGTCAATCATCTGAATACAATTAATTGCAAGACTCTCGGGGACCTTAACAGGAAGGGATACCTGATGGCTGATATGAAGCCGGAGCATATAATCATCAGCAAATCCGATACTGGATGTATTATTGAAATAGGCCGGACGCAGGGGAAAGATGCTTCTGAAAAACAGGTGAATATGGTTTATCAGCTCATTAACGAGGGTAGATATTCAGTAATTGATTACGAACTTCTTTTGCGGACTTCTGAACACGAGAATGAAGTAAAATATTCCAGAAGATATTCCTATCTGGATGATCAGCGACATCGTTTTGAACCAACCCCGTTGCCTGCCCATTTGTCTTATATGGAGGTCTTTGGTGTGCCATACCTTTATGGACATGCAGAGAGTACCGGTGGCCGTCTGTGGGTTGTAGGGAGGAATGCACATCTGTTCGATTATTTCCTTCCCGAAAGGTGGAGGAAGACGCCTTCCCTCAAATTGTCCGATACCAAAGAAGTTTTTTATACGATCACAAAAGATAACATTCACCTTGTCTGGGAAACTTCCCGGATAGGTGAAATGCCTGTTGGAGAGGACGAAGGAGCCCATGACCCCAAGGTGCGTCAGTACGGCATAAACAGCCCTTTTGAGGAATTTTCTATTGCTCACAAGTTGAAGCAGCTGGGAATTCCTACGGTCTATGTAAGGGCGATCTATATGACGGGAAGCAGAAAAATAGAGGCGTCGACCGATTTGAGAAAATACGAATTTCACAAGGATATCATAGACCCGGAAGGTAATGCCGTCCTGCAGGAAAATCATAACTACATTACCATTCGAGGCTATTACAATGGTCCGGATCATTGGGTTGCCGAACACAATGACTCGCTTTATACCCCTGTTGATCTCTCCAAGGCCGTCTACAAAGGTATTATTGATGAATCCACATGCAGGATGCTTTTGGAGAAGGTAAAGGAGAATTTAAAGAACGCCGGATATGACGGGTCTTCATTAAAAGCAAACGACCTGCTGCTGGCAATTGACAGCAAAGGGAAGATAATGAATAATAGTTACGGCGAACCGGAAGTCATCATATGTAATTTCGAACTTATATGGAAGATTTCCGATGCCGGCTTTCCAATCAATGCACCTATGACTGAGAGCGTAAAGGAAGACTTTCATGAAGACAAGAACAAGAGATAGGCTTTGGAATCATCAGACATCGCAAGACAGCTTCTAATATCTGCCCTGCCCATTTTAATAGCGATAACCTTCCATGAGGTTTCGCACGGTTTTGTTGCGTATAAATTGGGAGATCCTACTGCAAAGATGCTCGGCCGGCTTACTCTCAATCCGATAGCGCATATAGACATCTTCGGCACGATTTTACTGCCTGTAATGCTGATTGTTCTTACGGACGGCCGTTTTGTTTTTGGATACGCAAAGCCTGTTCCGATAAACCCGATGAATTTCAAGAATCCCAGACAGGGCATGGCATTATCTGCTTCTGCAGGGCCTGTAACAAATATTGCGCTTGCTGTTATAAGCGTTCTCCTCCTGAAATTTGCGGTTATGCCTTTATCGGCTTTTTCGCCCGAATCCGTCAGGGAAGCGGTATTAAAACCCCTGCTGATGATATTGTCCTCCAGTGCCGTAATCAATGTAGTGCTTGCTGTTTTTAATATGATACCGATACCTCCGCTTGACGGCGGACGGGTTCTGACGGGTTTGCTTCCATACAAACAGGCTATCTCATTCAGTAAAATAGAGCCATTCGGCTTTATTATTGTGCTTGTGTTGATCTATACAGGCATAGCGAATTTACTGATCATGCCTTTTATCACATTTATTTTGAAAATACTCGGGATGTATTAGAGGACGAAGATGTTGAAAGATAAGGTCTTAAGCGGGATGCAGTCAAGCGGTAAGGTTCATCTCGGCAATCTGGTGGGAGCGCTACAGAACTGGGTGAAACTTCAGGACAGATATGACTGCTATTATTTTGTTGCAGACTGGCATGCGCTTACAACAGGCTATTCCACCCCTTCAGTTTTACAGGAGTCTGTAAAAGACCTGCTGATAAATTTCCTTGCATCCGGTCTCGATCCTGATAAATGCACGATATTCTTACAATCGAAGGTACTGGAACATGCAGAACTCCATCTGCTGCTTTCGATGATAACGCCACTTGGCTGGCTTGAGAGGGTTCCTACGTACAAGGAGAAGCAGCAGGAATTGCAGGACAGGGACCTTTCCACTTACGGTTTCCTCGGGTATCCTCTTCTGCAGACAGCGGATATCATTATCTATAGGGCAAAGTATGTGCCTGTGGGTATTGATCAGGTCCCTCATCTTGAGATTTCGAGAGAGATCGCAAGGAGGTTCAATCACATTTACAGGGACATTTTCCCCGAGCCCGAGGCGCTTCTAACGGAATTCCCGAAAGTCCCCGGGGTTGACGGAAGAAAGATGTCCAAGAGTTATGACAATGCGATATATCTATCGGATACTCCCAAAGAAGTCGAGCAGAAGATAAGGACGATGACAACAGACCCTGCGAGGATTAAACGTACTGATGTCGGCACCCCGGATCTTTCTCCGGTATTTCAACTCCACAAGGTCTTCTCTACAAAAGAGGAACAGGACGAAGTTGCCGAAGGCTGCCGTACCGCAGGCATAGGATGCATAGACTGCAAAAAGGTCCTTATAAAAAACGTGCTTAATGTCCTGGAACCTATCTGGGCAAAAAGGCAGGAGCTGATCAATAATCCAGGACAGCTTCAGGAGATAGTCGATAAAGGCACTGAAAAGGCAAGAAAGGTTGCGCAGGAAACGATGAAGCTCGTCAGAGAGGCGATGGGGCTGATTTAAAAAATTGACAGGACAATGATCCTTAAACCTGATGATTTCTCGTGCCTTTCCTGAAATAGCTTTCTGCTAAAGAAGAAAGCGATGATAAATTTTAGAAAGATACTCAATAAAACTTAATCTTTATTCTCAATACAAATCTCCAAATCTTACTTTATGACAAAAGGTCTCTGGACAAAGGATATACAAAAAGCCAGAGCAATTCAGAATTCTCTCAGCAAGAAGGTCAGGATTGTTCCTCTGAAGAAAAAGATACGATTTATTGCGGCGGTGGATGCCTCTTTTATCGACGATAAAGTGATTGCGGTTGCAACACTCTTCAGGTATCCCGAACTGGAAAACATACAGGATATAATCGCCGTAGAAAAGGTGCTGTTTCCATATATCCCCGGATTCCTTACCTTCAGAGAAGGCCCTGCCATTGTCGCTGCCATAAAAAAACTTAGGATACAACCTGATCTAATACTCTTTGATGGTCAGGGTATTGCACATCCAAGAGGGATCGGCATAGCATCCCACCTTGGTGTAATCCTGAATATCCCGACTATTGGCTGTGCAAAATCAAGATTGGTGGGAGAGTTTAAAGAGCCGGGCATCGAATGCGGAAGCCGAAAGGGTCTTTTCTATAATGGTAAAAAAGTTGGAGCGGTCTTAAGGACGAGAACGAATGTCAAACCCGTTTTTGTTTCCCCGGGACATATGATCGATATAAAATCTTCAATCGAGATAGTAATGAAATGCATTTCCCAGTACAGGATACCAGAACCTTTGAGAAGGGCAGACCGGCTTTCAAAAAGGCATAAGAAGGCTTTAATGAGACGAGTTATTAAAAAGGACTGAAACAGACCATTATTAATATACGTTTATTGAAATTTCGTATATAATTAATAGCGATTCAAAACTTATATGAATTTTGACATTATGTAAGCCCGATCATGATTAAGGATGAACATAAGGTAATCATCTTTTCGTTCGTTGCCGGCCTCTCGTTATGGGTAATCGATGCTGTAGTGGATTCCTTTGTATTTACAGAAGGGATTTTTCTGGATTCGTTGATTCTTGGTGCCTCTGCGCATGAACTCTATTTCCGCTCATTTTATCTGGTGAGCTTTGTTCTGTTCGGCATGGTCATCTCAAGACTCCTGGCCAGGCACAAGAAGGCAGACGAGGCCCTTGATAAGTCAGCAAGATTTCTTAACACGATATTCGACAGCATCATAGATCCGTTTATAATCCTGGACAAAGATTTCAGGATCGTCAGGGCTAACGAGGCATATGCACAAATGAAGAATATTCCGGTTAAAGAGCTGACAGGAAAGAAGTGCCATGAAATAACGAGGGGAAGAGAAGAAATATGTGATGACTGCGTTGTGAATAAAACGTTCAAATCAGCAGATCCCTGTGCAAAGGAAAAGCAGGCAATCTTGCCTGATGGATCAGTGGAATGGGTTGAGATTTATACGTATCCTATTCTCGATCAGAACGGCAGCATATCACATGTTATTGAGTATGTCCGCAACATTACAGAACGCAAGCGGGCAGAGGAAGAGAGGAAACGTCTGATAGAAAAACTTGAGTTCCTGTCTATTACTGACAGTCTGACAGGGTTACTTAACAGAAGGGTGGTTATCGAGAGGTTAAACTCAGAGATTGAAAGAGTTAAGAGATACGGTTTCGATCTTTCTTTAATACTGTGTGATCTGGATTACTTCAAGGAGATAAACGACACTTACGGCCACAATACAGGAGACGAAGTCCTGAAAATAGTTTCCTGGATCCTCAAAGAATCTGTCAGGGCTGCTGATATTGTGGGACGTTACGGGGGCGACGAGTTTCTTCTTATCCTCCCTGAGACATCAATAAAAGGCGCTGAAGACATGGCAGAAAGAATACGCCTATCTGTTCAGGATACTGAATTCCCGGCAGGGAATGGCAAATCGGTCAGGACAACTCTAAGCTTGGGCATTACTAATTTTCAGGGGGGCAGGGCTGATATCCATGACCTGATTAACCGTATTGACAATGCGCTATATACATCCAAACGGGCAGGCAAAAACCAGGTCTATACAATTGTCTGAAGAATCAAATCTGCCTCAGGGCTAAATCCATTTCTTTTCCCAGGCTATAGCCCTTCCATACTCTTCGAACATCCTCTCTCTTTTTCTGAATTCCCTTGAATGAACCGACCTCCTGCCATCTTTTTCCTCCACACCCATATCCGCATGGAGCATTTCATGGTAGACAACAAAGGCGATAAAATAGCGTGGAACGATTTTCCTGTCAAGCAGAGGATTTATTCTTATGATATTTATATGCCTGCTATAACTTCCCAGCGTCCTTTTTTTTACACAATATCTGGAGCTTTTCATTCCCCATGTAATCAGGCAGGAAATACTACATTCAAAATACCTTTTATTTACGGAATCATATATATCTCTGAGATTATGGTATCTCCCATGAGTCTTAACTGTTATTTTCTTGCTGGAATCCTTTTTAAAGCCTTTTGCATTCTGCTTAATGAACTCCCTTAGAAGAGGTGTTTTTACCTTCCTGCTTTTAATGAAATCTGCTATTTCATTGATAACATCATAACCTGCATCAAGAAAGATCCTCTGCAGTCTTACAATAACAGATTTCTCTTTTGCCTTTATTGAGATCAGGCTGGTCGAGTTGTCAGTGATGATCAGCGAGATGGTTTTTCCTGTAGCCCTTTCAAAATAAATCCCGAGAGAGTCTTTGTCGTGTGTGAAAGGCAGTGCCAGTTGATCATTTCTTTCTTTTAACAGATTTTTATCCCCTTTCAAAATTTGCTAATAATCTTCAGAAGTATTTTGAGATAAAGGCATTCAGCCCGTCAATATAAGTCTTGCCGGATATCAGAAAGCCTTCATTATGTCCGCCTGCAATCTTTAAAAACTCCTTTGGTTCAATTGCCTTTTGAAATATGGCAACACCGTGTTCAAAGGGTATTATCTCGTCCTGAGGACTGTGTACAAAAAGCTTTGGGATATGAATCTTGTCCACTTTTTCAACGGTTGAATAATTATACCGTGAAATTAATCTTACAGGCAGATAAGGGTAAAACTTTGAACCAAGGTCAGGGACTGATGTAAATCCCGATTCAATAATAAGGACCCCTGCCTTGCGCCTGAGCGCTGTCTCAGCCGCAACTGCACTTCCAAGGGATCGGCCGAATATGATGATTTTTCCGGGATTGACTTGCATTACATTTACAAGATAATCCCAGGCAGCTTCTGCATCAGCATAAGTGCCTTTTTCTGTTGGAGAGCCCCCGCTTTTTCCATAGCCCCTGTAATCGAATATAAGAACACCCAGCCTCAATTCATGGAATATGCGGATAGAATCAAGCCTGTGTGAGATATTGCCTGCATTGCCGTGACAGAAAAGCACAACACCTCTCTCGTTTTCAGCCGGGATATACCATGATGAGATACTGATTCCGTCCTTTGTCATGAGGATTATCTCCTCAAAGTTCAGGCCGATATTCTTAGGCGTTTGCTCAATCTCCCGAACTGGAAAATAAAGCATACTGTCCTGTCTTACATAGACAAAGGCAACAAGGATCAGATAGCCTGAAACAAGTCCTATAAAAAATATCCAGAGCATCCTTTTTATCTTCCTGTACAACATTAATCTTTAGATAAAAATAACTGTTGCAATTCTGTAAATACCTTGATAAAAAAACTCATAGATTTACTTTATTATATGGTATTTGTTTAGTAAAATAGCAGTATGACGATATTTAATCTTTTTTGTGGGGAATTTTATGAATACTGAACATAACGACCGTACAGGAGGGCGTTTTAGATCAACTATAGGGTTCGAGATACTGGTCCAGGATGTAATGACCAGGGAAGTTATCTCCATTCCGAAATATGAGAGCATAATTCACGTAGCAAATATTTTATCAGAAAGAAATATAAGCGGACTTCCGGTAATCGATAAAGAAAACAAAGTGATCGGCATAATTACGCAAGCCGATATTCTCTCAATTGTAGGGGTGAGAAAGGAACACACATTCAAAGACCTGGTAAAACATATGCTGGGAGAACCTCTTCCTGAACGCAGGATGGGAGACATTGTAGGAGACATTATGACTTCCCCGGCAGTTACGATAGAACCCCGTGCGAATATTGCGGAAGCCGCACAGCTTATGGATGAAAAGAAGATCAGGAGATTGCTGGTTGTAGATGAGAAGCATAAGCTTGTCGGGATTCTGTCGAGGGCTGACATCCTGAAGGCGGTGATCAGGAAATTAAAATGACACTCTCATGGTTGTGCTCTCTCGTCAGCTAATCCAAACTCCTCCAAAAAGCAGACAAGGGAATGATTTATGTATACAACAAAAACATATGATGTGATTGTTATAGGCGCCGGACATGCAGGCTGCGAGGCTGCGCTTGCCTCAGCGCGCATGGGGTTGTCAACGTGCATATTCACGATGAACCTCGATACTATTGCCCATATGTCCTGCAACCCTGCTATCGGAGGCCTTGCAAAGGGACATCTTGTAAGGGAGATAGATGCGCTCGGCGGTGAGATGGCAAAGGTCACTGACAAAGCCGGGATACAGTTCAGGATGCTGAACAGGTCAAAAGGGCCTGCTGTATGGTCGTTGAGGGCACAGGCCGACAGAGTCTTATACAGGCTGAAGATGAGACAGGTTTTAGAGACGCAGGAAAAACTTGACATCAAGCAGGCGACGATAGACGAGGTAGCAGTTGAAGATGGAAAGGTTAAAGGGGTGAAGACCTCTTTGGGGATGTTTTATGGGACAGGATGCATTGTTGTTACAACAGGGACATTTTTAAAGGGACTGATGCATGTTGGACACGAGAGTTTTGCTGCTGGAAGGGCAGGTGAGTTTCCATCAGTTAGTCTGTCCGATTGTCTGTCAAGGATCGGACTGAGGCTTGGCAGGCTTAAGACCGGCACCCCTGCAAGACTGGATGCAAAGACAATAGATTTCTCAAAGACAGAGGCCCAGTGGGGTGATGACCCGCCGATACCTTTTTCACACAGCACTGCAAGAATTGAGAACCCCCAGCTCCCATGTTACATAACATATACAAACAAAGAGACTCACAGGATTATTAAAGAAAATCTCGGCCTTTCAGCAATGTACAGCGGCAAGATAACAGGCATTGGCCCAAGGTATTGCCCTTCGATAGAGGACAAGGTAGTGCGTTTTTCAGAGCGTGAGAGACATCAGGTGTTTTTAGAGCCTGAAGGAATCGAAACTATCGAATATTATGCAAACGGCATATCCACAAGCCTGCCTTTTGACGTACAGTTAAAATTCATAAGGACGATACCGGGTCTTGAAAATGCCGAGATAATGAGGCCTGCTTATGCCATCGAATACGATTTTGTCTTTCCTACACAGCTCAAGCACACGCTCGAGACAAAAAGCATCGACGGACTTTTTCTTGCAGGGCAGATAAACGGCACATCAGGGTATGAGGAGGCTGCTGCGCAGGGGCTGATGGCAGGTATTAATGCTGCGCTGAAACTACAGGAGAAAGAACCTTTAATCCTTGGAAGGCATGAGGCTTACACCGGCGTGCTCATCGACGATCTTGTAACAAAAGGGACGAAGGAGCCGTACAGGATGTTTACATCAAGGGCCGAATACAGGCTGCTTTTAAGACATGACAATGCTGATATGCGGCTTATGGATAAGGGACATGACATAGGCCTGCTTGCAGATGACATCCATGAAAGTTTTAAGGATAAGAAGGAAAGGATAGAAAAAGAGATAGCAAGGATCAGAAAGACAAGGATAAAGCCGAATACTATAAATGAAGCTTTAACAGATCTTGGCACGTCTCCTGTTGATGAGGATATTTCACTTGAACAGCTTCTTAAAAGGCCTGAGGTAACATACGATGTGATTAAACTATACTCGCCTTCCGGCACAGACCTTGGAGATGATGCGGAGAAGCAGGTAGAGATAATGGTTAAGTATGAAGGCTATATTGTAAGGCAGATGGAAATGGCTGAGAAGCTGTCAAGGATTGAAGATAAGAAGATCCCCGAACAGATCGATTACGGGTCCCTGCCGGGCATTTCAAAAGAGATACTCTGCAAACTCGAAGAGGTCCGGCCTGCCAGCCTCGGCCAGGCAAGCAGGATCCAGGGTATGACGCCTGCTGCGTTGTCACTTATAATGGTAGCCGTTGAAAAGATGAGACGTTCGAAACAGATTTCTTAGCCAATTAATTCATAAATTATGATAATACAGAATGCACATAATATCCTTTCTCCTCGGCGAATCCCGATTTATCGGGACGCTCATTCCTGCCTGCCGGCAGGCAGGCTCGGTTTTTCGATCCCGAAAGCTTTCGGGAAATTTGCCCTCTTTATACCCCCCCTTAAATTCCCCCCTTATCAAGGGGGGACTAAGGGGGGTGTGTCTGAATATCTGGCAAATAAAGCCGCTCAAATACTATGTCCTTTCTGTTGTCAGGGAATTTTACGAATAATGAAGGTTTGATGCTTCTACGAGATAAGGTCCAGATAAACAGCAACCCGGAGGTGGTCTGGGGGTATATTGCGTCCCCTGACCGTTTGAAATCCTGGAACACAAAGGTCAAGGCTATAGTCCCGATTTCAAGGGAGGAATGGACAGAGGGCTTCAGATACAGGGTAAGGTATGAATTGTACGGCAGGGAAGGCAATTTTCTGGCAGAAATCCTGGAATATAAAAAACCCGAAAAACTGATCATTCATCTTACAGGCGGGAATATGCCTGTAAGAGGATATGTTCAGGAGGTCTATGAATTGTCGGAGCACAAAGATGGCACTTTATTAAAGTTGAGTTTTGGAATATATAACGCAGGGATAAATATATTCTCAAGGTCTTTTATTGTAATTTCCCATCTTTTCGGCATAAAGGCCGGGAAAAAATATCTGCGAAAACTCAAAGAATTAGTCGAAAACAGACTCTAATTATAAATATTATATTTTTATTCCGGGAAGTATAATATTTGAGAAGAGATAGGTTACTATGATGGTAAACGATAAATCCAAGTCCGGGCCTGTCATTGCACAGCTTCTTGATGTGAGATCACGTCTTTCAAAACCCTTGCGTTCATTTGTTATTTTTCTGGCGGTCATATTTTCTACCGAACTGCTCATTATGTTCCTTCTTTCTAAACTTACGTCCTTACCGCTGTTTTTACTCGGTATTGTTAATGCATCATTACTTACAGTTATTGCCATCCCCTCTCTATATTTCCTCCTGTTTCGTCCATTGAGGCTTAATATTGCCGAGTTAGAGAAGACAGAAGAGAAATTGCTTGTTGAATTTGATGTCCTGGAAAACAGCAGCGTGCCTATCCTCATTACAGACGATAAGGCCAATATCGAGTATGTGAACCCTGCCTTCTCAACGACAACCGGTTATGCAAAGGAAGAAGTAATAGGAAAAAATCCAAGGATAATGAAGTCAGGTTACCACGATGCAGAATTTTATAAAAACATGTGGGCATCTCTTAAGGAGACCGGCCAATGGGAAGGGGAGATCCGGGACAGGCGCAAAAACGGCGAAATTTATCCAAAGTGGCTGTCGATCAGCGCGGTTAAAGACAAGGAAGGCAGGACAATTAAATATGTCAGTGTTTTTTCAGACATAAGTTCCATGAAACAGACCGAGGAACATCTTGAATATCTGGCACATTATGACAGTCTCACAAACCTGCCTAACAGGGTCCTGTTCCGCGACAGGCTGAAGCAGGAGATGCACCGGGCTGTAAGGAATAGATATATAATGGCGTTAATGTACCTTGATCTTGACCGGTTTAAGGATATAAATGATACATTAGGACATTTTGCCGGGGACCAGCTGCTTAAAAAATTTTCTGAAAGGGTATTGAACTGCCTGCGCAAGGAAGATACAGTGGCCCGTCTCGGCGGTGATGAGTTCGCAATAATTTTGCCGGAGATAGGAAGCGGCAGCGGGGCAGCCCTTGTTGCACAAAAGATTATCAGCATAATGTCAGGATCGTTTATGCTTGAAAGACATGAGGTCTTCATGACTGTCAGTATCGGCATCACCCTGTTCCCCCTTGATGGGGATGATATAGATACCATGCTTAGAAATGCCGATATGGCCATGTATCTCGCTAAAGAACAGGGAAATAACAAATTTCAGTTCTATGACCGCAGCATGAACGATAAGACACTCGAGCGTCTCAGCCTGGAGACAAACTTGCGGCATGCCCTCGCATTTGAAGAGTTTGTTCTCCATTATCAACCCCAGGTGGATCTGATAACAGGCAGGATTATAGGGATGGAGGCCCTTATAAGAAGGAAAGAAACCGATTGGCTGGTGCCTCCTTCCAGGTTTATCCCGCTTGCTGAAGAGACCGGTCTCATCGTGCCGATCTGCGAATGGACACTGACCAAGGCGTGCAGGCAAAGCAAGCTGTGGCAGGAGGAAGGGCTCCAGCCCCTGCGCCTTGCGGTTAATGTCACAGCCGGGCAATTCTATCAGAAAAAACTTATAAAGACGGTTGAAGACGTATTAAAAGAGACGGGCCTTAATCCTCAATTCCTTGAACTTGAACTTACTGAAAGGATAATCCTGAGGGATGCCAGGGCAGCCATCGAGATGATGCATCAGCTAAAAGATATTGGAGTATACCTTTCAATCGACGATTTCGGCACGGGTTATTCATCTTTAAGTTATCTGAAACAATTCCCTATAGACAAACTCAAGATAGACATATCTTTTGTAAGGGACGTCATGAAGGACCCTAACAGCGCCTCTATAGCAAAGGCGATTATTGCCCTAGCTCATAATCTTAACCTTAAAGCGATTGCAGAAGGAGTTGAAACAGAAAATCAACTATTGTTTATGCTTGAAAACCAGTGTGATGAGATACAGGGTTTTTATTTCAGCGTCCCTCTGCCTGAGGAATCCTTTAAGGAGATGGTTTTAAGCGGAAAACACTTGCAGGTCTCAAAGGACGCCAGATAAATAGTACAAGATCTTCTCAGAGGGTAATTATGTAGATGCCGACAATAATTAATAAACAGGCCGAACCCAGGATAAGTGTTTTAAAGAATATCAGCAGCCTCGGCGACCTTATGTATTCCAGGGTAATTCCCCACATGCCGTTAAATCCGTGATATATCAGTGACAGGAGAAAGACAAGGTCAAAGGCTATCCAGTAAGGGTCGGCAAGCCTCTTTATGACCGTCTCATATTCGGTCTGTTCATGTCCTTCAATGTGTCCGCTGTAATGCATGTAATAAAAGTGTATGGTCACGCCGGCAAGAATAGCCAATCCGCTGACCCTCTGAAACAGCCATAAGAAAACACCTTTATATGATTCCTTCAATGACCACCCCTTAAAAAATGAACGGCTCCGAAGATAAAGATCAGAGCGCCAATTGCGGCAGCAATCCCGGAAAGGACCTTCTGGAATCTCGTCGGCACCCCCGTATCGATCAAGACAAGCCTGAATCCGTTAAGGCCGTGTGTGAAAACCAGAGCGAGGAGCGCGAGTTCCCCAACACGCATTAAGGGATTTTCCATGTTATGCATGAGAGATTCATATTTTTCGGGATCTTTAAGATTGCTCAGGACATAAAGATGAAGAAATATATAAAGCGTAAGCGAAATGCCGGTGATCCTGTGGATCAACCATGCAAAAGAACCTGCGCGAAGTCTGTATCTCATCAGCCCTTTTTGATCCTCACATCTTTGAAGGAGCCTATAAGCTCGACCCTGAGGTTCCCGAATTTACCGCTGCCCTTACACCTTATCACTATGTTCCTGTAGCCCTCCTCCATCCTTTCATAAGAGGTGAGAATACTCTGAAGGCTGAACCCGTGTTTCCTTATTATGTCGGCCACTTCTTTTATCGAGCCGGGCCGGTCCTCGACTGTCATATAGATCCTGTGGCCTCCATGTCTGACCCCTGTGATATCAACAAGTACACGGAAAATGTCCCTGTCGGATATTATCCCTGCCAGCCTGCCATCCTGCAGTACAGGAAGACATCCGATGCACTGGTCATACATGAGCATTGCAGCCTCTTCAACAGGGGTATCAGGAGCGGTAGTGAAAACTTTTGTTTTCATGACATCCTTGACCTTGGTCCTGGCCAGGAGGTAATGGAGTTCATAAATGTCGAGCGTCGTAGCTTTTGAAGGACTGAAATCCTTAATGTCCCTGTCTGACAGTATGCCTTTCAACTTATCATCCTTTATTACTGGGACATGTTTTATGCCTTTCTCCTTTATCAGTTTGATTGCATCAGAGATGCTGTTATCAGGATTTACCGTGAAAACCTTTCTTGTCATCCAGTCCGATACGAACATATAACACCTCCGTTTAAAAAGTGAATAGTGAATAGCATGCAGTGAACAGTTTAGAAAGAAGATAAGAAATTGAGAAGATAATAACCCTGAAAAACTTCATTTTTATAACATACAAATTCATAATTTCTCAGCTTCTTTCACTTAACTATTTACTATTCACTAATGACTATTCACTGCTGTTAAACTCCCAGATATGCTGTTTTTACATGCTCATTCCCCAGAAGCGACTCACCTGTTCCCTCAAGCACTATCCTTCCGTTTTCGAGCACATACGCCCTGTCAGCAATCGAAAGGGTCTGCTTTGTGTTCTGCTCAACGATAAGGACAGTAGTCCCCGATTCCCGTATCCGCTTTATGACATTGAATACCTCCCGGACAAGGATAGGGGCGAGTCCAAGGGAAGGTTCATCTAACATCAGTAATTTCGGCAATGCCATCAGCCCCCTTCCTATAGCGACCATCTGCTGCTCTCCGCCGCTCAGCGTTCCGGCAAGCTGCCTCCTCCGTTCCCCGAGCCTCGGAAAGAGCTCAAATACCATTTCCTTCGTTTTCTGTCTCTGTTTCTTCGCCTCACCCTTCAACGAACCCATGTCCAGGTTTTCTTCCACGGTCATCTCCACAAAAAGTCTTCTCGCCTCAGGACAAAGGGCCAATCCCTTCTCTATAAGTTTATAGGGTTCGATTTGATGAATCAGGGCGCCGTCAAAGACCACCTCACCCTTCCTGGGCCTTACTATCCCCGAAATGGTCTTCAGGGTAGTCGACTTCCCCGACCCGTTTGCTCCGATGAGCGCAACGATCTCACCTTTCTTCACATCAAAGGCAACATCCCATATCACCTGGACGTCAGCATAGAAAACGTCTATGTTTCTTATCTCAAGCACTCTCTGCCTCTCCAAGATACGCCTCTACCACAAGAGGGTTGTTCGCTATCTCATTCGGCGTCCCCTCCGCCAATTTCTGTCCATAGCTTAAAACAACAATCCTGTCGGAAATGGCCATGATGACCTTCATATGATGCTCTATGATCATGATGGTTATGCCTCTTTCCTTTATCTTCCTTATGATCCCGATGGACTCATCAAGTTCTGTTGGGTTAAGCCCTGCAAATGATTCGTCAAGCAAAATCATCTCAGGCTGTGAAGCGAGCGCCCGGGCTATCTCAAGCTTTTTTCGTTTTCCCAGGGGAAGGCCCTTCGAAATCACATCCTGGTCATCAAGAAGGCCGGTAAATTTGATTGTTTCTAAGGCTATTTCCTCAGCCTGAGCCCTGCTCTTCACGCGCAAGAAGGCTGAGGCTATCACATTGTCAAGGACGCTCATCCTCTGGAGGGGCTTTACTACCTGGAAGGTCCTGGCAATTCCCATCTTGCAGATCCGGTGAGGTTTGAGGCCGGAAATCTTCTTCTGGTTGAAATAGACCTCACCTCTGGAGGGTGCATAGAACCCGTTCACCACATTGAACATGGTGGTCTTTCCGGCGCCGTTTGGACCGATCAGGCCGAGAATCTCACCCTTTTCAACGCCAAAAGAAATATCGGTCAGCGCTGCAAGACCGCCGAAGAAGCGTGAAACGCCTCTAACCTCAAGCATCGCCATCAGCCGGCCCTCCTGCTGAAAAGCCGTTTCAGTTTAGGCCAGTCCCCGACCACGCCGTTAGGCAGGAAGATGATGATAACGATCAGCAGGATGCCGAAGAAGGTATGGTGCGCCGCACCGAGCTTGGGGATGGTCCGGATGATCTCCGCAAGAAAGACCATGATGATCGCACCGACAAAGGGCCCCCAGTAGGTTGCCACTCCGCCTACCATTACCACCATGATCGTTACGATCGAGATATCATGGAGCGCAAAGACGATCTTGGGATCGATATATCCCATATAGTTTGTATAAAAAGCGCCTGCAAACCCGGTGATAACAGCGCTCAGGATGAGAGCAATTGTCTTATAAAGCGTTGTATTAATGCCGAGGGATTCAGCGGCGTCCTGGTCCTCCCGGATCGCCACAAAATAGTATCCGAGTTTTGATTCGATTACCTTCTTCACGAGGAAGAAACTCAGTAATGCGATGATAAGAATAACATAGAAGTACCAGGTCTTCTCAATCCAGGTCCTTTCCCTGATCATGATGCCGAGATCGCCTTCTGTGATGCCGGTAAGGTTCTCTGCCGTGACCCTCAGGATTACGCCCATGGCAAGTGTGCCGAGTGCAAAGAACGGGCCTTTCAGCCGCAGGCAGATGTACCCGATAACAAGGGCGAAGATCGTGACAATGAAGATGCTGAACGGCAGTCCCCACCACGCAGATATGCCAAGCTTGTTATAAAGGATCCCGGCGGTGTAGGCGCCGACGCCAAAGAAGGCAGCGTGACCGAATGATACCTGCCCGCAGTACCCGCCAAGGAGGTTCCATGCCATGCCGATGACCGACCACATGATCACAAGGATCAAAATATGCATCCAGTATGAGCTCAGGCCGATCAGGGGAAGCATAGCGAGAAGCCCGGCAATAATGAGAGG
>JAKAKQ010000089.1 GCA_021813425.1 Nitrospirota bacterium | reverse complement strand
CAGCATAATTGAATCGTCCGGGATATAAGCAAAATATAGAATACTAAAGAAAAGGAATAGAATACCAAAAAGGAGGTAAGAAATGTATAGCAAGAGAGGTTTGAGGTTGTTTTTGATATTGTTTATCGCACTGTTGTTTATCGTACCACAGGCATATAGTGCAGAATATGCAAATCCTCAATTATTAGTAACACCGGCGGATATAGAGAAAAACAAGGGGAAGTGGGTCGTAATCGACTGCCGGGATGCGAAAGCCACAACAGACAAGAAATCCGGCGCAGTTTTTAAGGGTTACACCGATGGGCATATTCCGGGCGCTATAAATCTTGGCGGCACTTGCGGAAAAGTTCTAAGAGAGAAAGAGACATCGACTGTCTTCAGGATTCCACAGCCTTATGAAAAGCTACTGGGTGACGCAGGAATAAGCAATGATAGCACTGTTGTGGTCTATGGCGACGCAAAGGGAATTACGGATACCACAGTCGGTTTCTGGGTGCTTGAGTATGTCGGACACAAGGATGTCCGGTTCCTTAACGGGGGCATCGAGGCATGGGAGGCAGATGGAAAGAAACTGGATACAACTGAAACTAAACTTCCACCTGCAAAATATGCCGTCAAATTCCAGAAAAACAGAATCGCCACTACAGAAGAGGTGCTGAAGATTGCTAAAGGCGAGGCTAAAGATTCACAGCTTATAGACTCAAGGACACCCGGAGAGTATGCAGGGACTGATGTAAGGGCAAAGAGGGGAGGACGTATTCCCCACTGCCTTTTAAATGTCTCGCATACCGAGACCTATGACAAGGCAACGGGCAAGATAAAGTCCATGGACGAATTGGAGAAACTTTTCGGGAAACTCGACAAGAACAGAAGAGTTATACCCATGTGCCAGACTGGAACACGTTCTACCCTTACTTATTTACTGTACAGACTGATGGGTTTCAAAGACCCGGCTAATTACGATGACTCGTGGATAATCTGGGGCAATACAGAGGATTTACCTATTGAAAAATAGGTAGCCTGGTTATCTGAACACATAGTGTAGTGCGTCCAGCACTTCTTTGATTATGCCCTTGCAAGGAGAGAAGCGACGAAGCAATCTCAGGCGCTAAAAAATCAAGATTGCTTCGCTTCGCTCGCAATGAAAAGGGATTTATGACGCATTATAATAGTATATATAATTTCCATTATAGGGTGATCTGATGTAAATATTTATAAAAAGTTAAAGATATTGCAACTTGATGTTGCAAGGAGTATTATCAAAATTGTATAAGTATTAAACCTAAAAATGAGAAGGTGATTTAACTTATTAGTAGTTTAGGGAAAATATATGAGGGATATTTCACGGAGTACGGAATCCGGGTTCTCCAACATTTTATCCCCAAAATAAGGAGGTAAGTTTTATGGAAGAAAAATGTGAGGTCCCGAAAAGGGAAGGGTGGTCAAGTTTAATTAAAAATGAAGACTGGCTTGCTGTCTGGATAGGTTTTTTGCTTATAGTGTTAGTCCTTGCAGCTTATCAATGGAAGCTGATAGACCTAAAAAAGGTCAATCCAAGTTTTAAATGGGCTACTAATGGACAGATAGATAGCCGTGCAGACAAATGGACTTCGACAATAGATCCGCTTATAAAAGATGCCGAAGCCAAAGATGAGATGGGCACTGTAAATCGTCTCAATGCGCTGAAAGAGGCGCTTGCAAAAAAGGACAGAAAAGAAATTCAGAAGACATCTGAAAAGGTCATACTGATTGGAGGAATCCCCGGTGCAGTGGCAAAAGAGATTAACGATCATGCCAAGGCTGTGCCAGATAAGGTTTTTACTGCTGATAATATTACCAGAGCCGTTAAAATTGGAGTTGTATTCCTCATTATAGCTACTATTGGGCTGAAGCTCTTTGGCGGAGTCCCTCTCGGCAAATTTATGTTAGGGTTCCCCATAATATTTACCCTTGCCTGGCTATCACGATTTCTTGCCGGCAATGCCTTGCCAGTTGACTACGGATTTGAATATGTCGTCTTCTGCCTCATCGTCGGTCTTCTCATAAGCAACACTGTCGGGGTCCCTGAGTGGCTGATGCCTGCCGTCAGGACCGAATACTACATCAAATCAGGCCTTGTAATCCTGGGGGCGGGTATCCTCTTCTTTGAGATCATGCAGGGTGGAGCCCTCGGAATAATTCAGGGGATTCTGGTTGTGGCTGTTGTATGGTATTTCTGCTTCTGGTTTGCGACAAAGGTGCTAAAGGTAGATGACGACTTTGCAGCCATGCTCTCATCGGGTGTTTCTATCTGCGGGGTCTCTGCAGCCATTGCAACCTGTGGAGCAATCGAGGGCGATAAAAAGAAACTCTCATATGTTGCATCCCTTGTATTGATCGTGGCTGTTCCGATGATGGTCATCATGCCATGGGTCATTAAGGCAACAGGGATACCCGAACTCGTTGGTGGAGCATGGATAGGCGGCACCCTCGACACGAGCGGCTCTGTTGTGGCAGCCGGGGCGCTTGTAGGCGAGGCGGCGATGAAGACAGGTGTTATTGTCAAGTTTTCCCAGAATGTCTTGATCGGAGTGGCGGCCTTTATTCTTTCCATCGTTTGGACATTGAAGGCATGTAAAGCAGGTGCGGCAGGAGTTGAAAAACCGAGTGCCAGGATTATATGGGAGAGATTCCCGAAATTCGTCCTCGGATTTCTTATCGCGTCGGCGTTTTTTTCGTTCTTGCTCCATATTGATACCGTGAGTGCTACAAAAGGTATACTGGGTGAACTGAGAACATGGTGGTTTGCCCTCGCTTTTATGTCTATCGGGCTTGAGACACGCTTTCTTGATATGGCAAAGATGGAGGGTGGCAGGCCTGCGCTGGCATTTATAGTTGCACAGGCCTTAAATGTGGTCTGGACGCTGGCGCTTGCATATCTGCTTTTCGGCGGGGTTATTTTCCCTGTGCCTGATATAAGGTAAGGATGGAAGAGGATGGATTTACCGGTGGATGCACATCAAATATAGATGGAAAGGAGGTGAAAAGACAATTATGATGAAAAAGATCGTTATTCTTGCTTTTGCAGTAATATTCCTGGCAGTTGGAATACAGGCATATGCTGGGGATTTTTCAGCCGGCGCTATGAAACAGATCGAGGAGCTCAAGCTCCTGAGCCGGGACAAAAAAGAAATCCCTGAATCCTTTGCCGGGGTAAAAAAGATCACGGCAGCAGAACTGAAATCTTGGATCGACCAGAAGAAGAAGTTCGTGCTCCTGGACAACAGGGTCCCTGCCGACTATGAGAAAGAGCGCATTGCCGGCGCAATAAGGCTTTCTCCTGACGACCTTCTCGATAAGGGCATAAAGGCAGCTGAGCAGTTAGGTCTAAAAAAGGACGATACCATAGCATTCTATTGAAACGGTATTAAATGCTGGAGGTCTTCCGGCGCAATCGTACTGTTACAGGATGCAGGCTACAAAAACCTCAACTGGTTCAGAGAGGGTCTCCCTGAGTGGATCAAAAAGGGGTATCCGACAGCAGAAGGAAAATAGCAGAAGGGTAAACAATCATGTTTTTGGAGGGGCTGAGAAGCCCCTCCCTGCTTCTACATATGAAAAAAATACTGAGAGAAACCATATTTATTCTCACGCTTTCATTGTTTATTTCGCTCATCTACACTGCCGCTTCCCCGTCAGGCATGGTTCTTCTGAAGAAGGCGTTTAGGATATCGGTTTCAGACACGCCGGTGACAGAGAAGGTTGATCGCGGAGGGAGTTCGCAGGATGAACGGAAATGACCGCAGCCCTCTCATTTGTCTTCCGCATTATAGTCGGCGGGATATTCCTCATCTCGGGGCTGGCAAAGATCTCCGATCCCGTGAGGTTTATACTTACCCTCAGAGAGTTCAGGCTTTTCCCTGAGATGATTATTCCGTTTACAGCCATATATCTTCCCTGGCTCGAGTTCATACTCGGCCTTTTCATTCTGGTGGGACTGATGTACAGGACTGCCTCTTTGTTATTGGCCTTTTTGATCGGTTCTTTTACCTTTTCCATATTGTCTGTAATTGTCAGAGGCATCGAAGTTGACTGCGGCTGCTTCGGCCTGCTTGCCGATATGCTGCATATTCCCGATATGGCAGATATGAAGGCAGTCATAAGAAATCTGATCTTTATCGGCATGAATATCTCAATTTTTATGATTAAAAAAACAGTATTTTCGATAGAAAATTACTTAAAAAAGGCATAATGACCTTATTATCCTGCACAGAAAAATCAGGATGTCACATTGAGAACAAAAAAGACCGGAGGTAATATTTGGACTTAGGGATACTTGGAAAAATAACTTTTGATCTTCAGTTTCTTTCCGCACTCTTCAGCATAGTGATAATTGACCTGATTTTGGCGGGAGACAATGCAGTTGTCATCGCGATGGCAGTCAGGTCTCTTCCCAGAGATCAGAGGAAAAAGGGGATCTTTTTCGGAGCGGGCGCTGCTGTTTTGTTAAGAGTGGCCGCAACATTTTTTGTGGCTCAGCTTCTTCAGATTAATTATCTGAAAATTATCGGAGGTCTTCTAATCCTCTGGATAGCAGTAAAACTCTTTGTAGAGGGAGCGCCTGAAGACAATATTGAAAGAGAGGCTACAACAATAGCGCAAGCGGTCAAAATAATAGTCATTGCTGACATTACCATGTCAATTGACAATATGCTGGCTGTCGGAGGGGCTTCACATGGCAACCTTTTTCTTCTCCTGTTTGGTCTCGGACTAAGCATTCCCTTGGTTGTTTTAACCAGCAACATGCTCTCCATGCTCATGGACAAATACCCGATTATTATTTATATCGGCGCTGCGGTACTTGGTAAGGTGGGTGGGGAGATGATTATCACAGACCCGTTTACCGATGGTATTTTACATCCAGGCAAATTGATGATATATTCTGTAGAGCTGGTCTTTGCAATAGGCGTTATCATAACAGGTAAACTCTGGATGAAGTGGAAGATATCCAGGACAGAGAAAGAGGAGCATGTTCATGAAACAGAGTAAGATCAAATGGACAGGGCATAACATTTTCGCTCATTCTCGGTCGTTCTCAGAGGCTCCTCCGCCCCAGGCGGATTCGCCGAGGTGAAGAAGATTTTGCCTTACATCCTCCTCATGTCCCCCTTTGGCAAAGGGGGAGGAAGGGGGATTTTAAGATGAAAAAAAGAATATCGATTCATAAAATCTCCCCTAACCCTTCTTTTCAAAAGAGGGGTATTTTTGGAGCAGTGATTTTCTAACTTATTACGGAGGTTCTATGGCAATTTTAACTATATCAAGAGAATACGGAAGCGGTGGAAGGGAAATCGGACAGGCTGTGTCATCGGTTCTGGGTTACGAATATATAGACAAGAATAAAATTCTCGCCGACATAGGCGCTTTGGGGAAAAAATGGGAAATATGGGGAAAAGATCTTGATGAGCACTGCCCTACGATCTGGGAAAAGTATGACTGGTCTTTCAGGGGATTCGCCGCTCTACTCCAGAGTCATATACTGCATTATGCGCTGGGAGATAAAGTGGTGATAATGGGGAGGGGTGGGAATTTTCTCCTGAAAGATATCCCATATGCACTCAGGGTCCGTGTTACAGCGCCGATAAAGACGAGGGTTGAAAGGATCATGAAAAGGGAAACAGTCGACATGGATACAGCGCGCTGGCTTGCTGAAAAAACAGATAAGGAAAGAGCATGTTTGATCTATTCAATATACGGCAAGCATTGGGATGATCCTGAAGAGTATGATATGGTATTTGACACAGGGATTCTGACCATCAATGAGATAACAAATATCTTAAAAGATGCCCTTTTAGATAAAGAGCGGTTCAGAACAGATAAGACAGGGGGTATCCTTGAGATGAGGGCGATAGCTGCAAAGGTAAAGGCAGAAATACTTACTGACCCGAGCTTCTTCATTCCGACACTTGAAGTCTATTACGACGGGAAGGAACTTATCCTTCGGGGAGTCATACATAATGCTGCAGAACACAAACGTATTGAAGATGCGGCAAAGAAATTAGCTGAAGACATACCCATAAGGTGCGAGCTCCATTACCGGTTATAAAAGTGGATCAACCTTGAGAAACATCTTCTCTTGATATACCCGATATCAGCTAAGCAGTTTGTCGAAGGGATATGATTTTAAGTATGTCAGGAACTCATCTACAGCATGAGATGAAACCGAGTTTTTATTGACGATAAGCGAAAAGTCTCTGAGTATCTTTTCCTCTTTTATCCTGAGAAAGTGAAGCGTTCCATATTTAATTTCTTTTCTTGCTGCCCAGCGTGATATTATGGATACGCCAAGGCCGTTTTCAACGGCTTCCTTTATGGCCTCTGTGCTGCCGAGCACCATCGATATCTTCATGTCCTGAGGTGCGATTCCGTGTCTGGCAAGGTATTTTTCTATCATCTGTCTGGTGCCGGACCCGCCTTCCCTGAAGATAAACGGTTCTTTTGTCAATTCGCTGATTGAAATATCTTTCTTCTTTGCCCATGGATGGTGGGATGGTATGACGAGCAGCAATTCATCAGGTATAAGTTTCTCAACCACCATCTTCTGTCTTGCAACCTCTCCCTCAACAAGCCCGAGATCTATATTCCCCGAGTTAAGAAGTTCGACCACCCGCTTTGTGTTTCCAACGAGGAGATGGATCTTTATCTTTAAATGTGTTCTCTTGAAATCCGTAACTACGCCAGGGAGAAGATAATTGCCTATCGTAGAGCTTGCGCCGATGCTGATGCTGCCTTTTACGAGTCCTGTCAGTTCCCCGATAACCTTCTCTGCAGATGCGTAAAGGCCCAGTATCTCTTTTGCGTATTTATACAGAACCTCACCGGCCGGGGTTAAAGTCACGGTACTGCTTGACCTGTCAAACAGCTTTGTTTCATAGATTTCTTCAAGGGCCTGTATCTGAAGACTTACTGCCGGCTGTGTGAGATGGATAATTTCCGATGTCTTCGAAAAACTCTTTGTCTCGGCTACTGTACAGAAAACCTTCAGTTTATGGTCGTCCATAGGTTCCTTTCCAAAAGCTTATTTCATATCCATGATAAAATTTACTATAGTCTGCCGAAGCAGTCCGTAAGCCGAGTTCAGTATCCCTAAAAAGGGATGTGGTCATTCATCTATGTCCCGGTCTTGCGACCGGTCTCTTGCGGCCTAACCCGTTCCGCCTCCTCGCAGGGGCGAGGATCCGAAGGGGCCCCTCTTAATGCGGAACCTATTTGGCCTTGCTCCAGGCGGGGTTTACCAAGCTATTCCGGTCACCCGGAATACTGGTGAGCTCTTACCTTCCCCGATGCATTACATGCATCGGGAATCCCGACTTATCGGGACACCTTTTCACCCTTTCCCCCGACAAAATCAGAGGTGGTTTCCCTTTCTGTGGCACTTTCCTTCCCCCGTCACAACGGGAGACTCCGTATTACGGAGCGCCTTGCCCTATGGAGCTCGGACTTTCCTCCCCGCACTTTAAAAAGTACAGGGCGACCACCTGTTCTGCTTCAGCAGTCTATAACAAATTTTAATTATTATATAATATCTTTTTAAATATTGGAAGGGGAAATTTGTTGGACCGGCATACCCCTGCAGTTTCGAAAGACAAAAACTTTTTACTTGACGTTTTTAAGTTTAAAAAATAGAATACTTGTGATGAAACAGAATAAAACATTATTTGAACTTCAGTCAGAGGTCTGTAAAACCCTTGCCAGTCCTAAAAGACTCGAAATATTAAACGCGTTGAAAGAAGGCGAGAAAACAGTAAGCGAACTCGTTGAGATCCTCGGCGTCCCCAAGGCTAATGTATCTCAGCACCTTGCTGTCATGAGACATAAAGGGATACTCAAATCCCGCAGGGAAGGGGTGAACATACATTACAGCGTAGCTAACCCCAAGGTTATTCAGGCATGTATATTGATGAGGGAAGTGCTTACAGAGCAGATGAGGGAAAAGTCAAATCTGATTGATTTAGTCAGCAAAGGATAATTTTTTATTTGACAAAAGAATGCAAATATAATAATATTTGCATATATAGAAAGGAGGCGACTAAAGACAATATGAGATCCATAAGGCATAGGGTTGAAGTCTTAAAGGCGATGGCACATCCTGTGCGTGTTCAGATCCTTGAGGAGCTTTTAAAGGGTGTGAAATGCGTAAGCGACTTCGAGGAATTCCTGGAGATAAGCCAGCCTAATGTATCCCAGCACCTGTCATTACTCAGACGGTTTGGAGTGATAGATTATTATATGGACGGCAGATTGAGGTGTTATTTTCTCAAGGACCCGATAGTGCCTGATCTGATAACCCTGATCAAAAAAGACTATATAAAGGAACTCCCGGCGCCTGCATGCTGTCCGGTTACCAAAAAAGGGAAATATCCGAGGGAAAGGAGGAGATAAGATGGGAAAAGCAATTACTCTGTTTCTGTCGACATCGCCTTATTCATATGAGAACACATTAACGACTGTAAAGATTGCAGAATCAGCACTGAATAAGGGGCATACTGTCAATTTAATTGCTTCTGCTGACGGGGTTTACTGTTTCCTGAAAAAGCAGAAAGCGAAGGGGATTACAAATGCCGAGGAGGAATTCTCTTCATTAATACAGAAGGGACTTAGAGTCTATCTCTGAGGCGGGTGCATGAACTTCCGCCGTGCGGCGAAAGAAGATTTCCTTGATGGCACAGATGTAGGCTCCCTGAAAGGTCTTTTCAATACAATGGGTGAGAGCAACATCTGGCTTAATATCGGAACATAACAAAAATAGTTGAAAGGTTAAAAGTTGAAGAGTTGAAAGTCAAAACCATTCAATATGCAACGTTCAACTTTTTAACAGGAGGAATTATGGGAAAGATAGCGATGATACTCAGAAAACCGCCATATGGCGACATTAATGCAGCCGAGGCAGTACGACATGCCCTTGGCGCTGTTTCAGGAGATATGGGAGCTTCACTTATACTGGTTGACGGCGGTGTGCTGCTTGCAAGAAAAGGCCAGGATGATACAGGCACAGGTTTTACCAATCTTGAAGCAACCTTGAAGGACTGCAAAGAAATGGGCGTTGAAGTCTTTGCAGATAATCTCTCCCTGATAGATCATGGCCTTGCAAAAGAAGATATCGTAGAGGGCGTGGAAGTGGCAAATGAGTCCGATATTGCTGCAACGATTAGGGAAGCTGATACAACAATGATATTTTAGTGAATAGTGAACAGTGAATAGTCAATAGTTTTTGACTAAATACTGTTCACTAACGAATATTCACTTAAAGATTGGAGGTTAAAATGCTTGTAATAATAAGAAATGCCCCTGACACACCCGAGGGAAAGCGGGGGGTAAAACTTGCGCGTGATATGTCTTCAGATATCGTTCTCCTGCAGAACGGCGTTTATTTTAGTCAGGAACAGAAACTGGAGGAATTAGGATTCTATCGGACAGCTTATGTGCTTGAAGATGACAGGAGATTAAGAGGACTGAAGGCCGATGATGCAAACAAAAACATAAAAGGCGTCAACTATGACAGCCTCGTTGACCTGATGGCTGAAAGCGACAAGGTAATAGGAATGTTTTAAAAAAAATTTTAGCTATCAGCAATCAGCGCTCAGCAAGACAAGACATGATAAGGAAGTTTTAGCTGAAAGCTGAAAGCTAATAGCTGAGGGCTTTAAAGGGAGGCAACATGGCAAAAATAGTTGTTTTAGGCAGCTCTTTCGGCGGTTTGACAGCAGCTTTTGAACTAAAAAGGCTGTTAGGCAAGGAAGCCGATGTGTCAGTAATCAGTGATGACGACAGATTTGTATTTCTGCCTTCTCTGCCGTGGCTGATAATGGGTTGGAGAAAGCCTGAGGATATTACCCTTAAGGTCGGTGAAATACTTAAGCCAAAGGGCATAAATTTTATCCATGAGGCAGCAAAGCAGGTCGATCCGGATGCAGCGAAGGTTCTGACCGCAACACAGACAGTGCCTTATGATTATCTCGTTATCTCTACCGGCCCTTATCTTTCATTTGATGAGATACCAGGGCTTGGACCTGACAAGGGCTATACAGACTGCACATTTACACTCGATCATGCAGTAAGGACAGGACAGACCTGGAAACGGATAATTGAAAATCCCGGGCCAATGGTTCTTGGCTCGGCACAGATGGTGAGTTGCTTCGGCCCGTCATATGAACTTGCATTTGAGATGGATACAGAACTAAGAAGAATGGGGATCAGGCACAAGGTACCTATCATTTATCTCACATCAGAGCCGTATGTAGGGCATATGGGTGTAGGCGGACTCGGCAAATCAAAGCGGTTTATTGAGGATGAATTTGCCGAAAGGGATATAAAGCCTGTAGTGAATCAGGCTATCGAAGAGGTTACACAAGAAGAGATAAGGCTGAAAGACGGAACTAAAATACCGTTCAAACTTGCGATGATAGCTCCACCCTTTAAAGGTGTGGCTGCTGTAGCTCCACTTGGGAATCCAAGGGGGTTCATCCCGGTAGATAAGAATTACAGGCATACAAAATACAAAAATGTCTTTGCTGTTGGAGTTGCTATGGCTATTGCCCCTCCTGAGCAGACGCCTGTACCGATCGGTGTGCCAAAAACAGGTTTTATGACAGTTAAGATGGCCAAGACAGCAGCAGAAACGATCGCATCTGAAATCAAAAACAGGGCTCTGCCGTTACCAGAGGAACTCTCTGTTGTATGTCTAATGGATATGGGTAACACAGCTGCATATATGAAAGCAAAACCAGTTCTCCCGCCAAGACAGGAAACAACACTCAAGAAGGCCCTATGGGCAAAATGGATGAAATTAGGGTTTGAGAGATATTTCCTGTGGAAGATGAAACACGGGTTAAGTAATTTGCCGTAAATGTAGCCGCAGGCCTTAGCCTGCGAAGAAATGGAGAAGAACTATGTCAAAGATAACTAAGAATGTATCAATAATGTGTTTCCACGATGAACTCTGTCAGGTATACAATGCCCTCATGACGGCATTAAGCCTGCTCAGGGAGGGCTCGAAGGTCACTCTTTTCTTCGGCTCACGCGGGGTGAATGCAATCCATAAGGACAAAGTCAAGGATCTGAAATGTCTTCCGGACCAACCAAAAGAAATGGGAGATGCGGTGATGAAGAGGATGGAAGAGATGGAACTGCCTTCTGTTGAGGAACTGCTTTTCATGCTGTATAAAGAGGGCGCGCAAATGCTTGCCTGCCCGCTCAATGTCCCTCTGTTTGGAATGTCAAAAAATGATTTTGTTGATGGGGTGGAATTTGCCAATCCCGGTACATACTACAAAGATATTGTAATTCAGGCTGATATGAATCTTACTTTTTAATAAGTGAATAGTTGTTAGTGAACAGTGAATAGTCAAAGAGATTAAATCTTTTCCATGCTTTTCATTTTTCACTAAATACTAACGACTATCCGCTCATATTTAGGAGGAGTGCATGAAGAGGTTTTCCCTTGTTGAATTTTCAGTGAATCATCCTAAACTGGTCGTAGCTCTTTCGATAATTATTACCCTTATCTTCATGACCCAGTTCCCGAAGATGAGAACAGACACGAACCCGAAGAACATGCTCCCTGCCACGTCTGATGTCAGAATGTGGAACGATGAGGTCGAAAAAACCTTCAGCCTCTATGAGGATATGATCGCCCTCGGCATTGTGAACGAAAAGGGTGTCCTCAACAAGGACACCCTCTCCAGGATCCAGAGGATAACAGACGAAATCCTGAAGATGAAGGGTGTTGCTGCGAGGGATGTATCGAGCTTTACGACCATCGACAACGTCAGTGTGGAAGCTGAGACATTAAAGGTCGCCCCTTTGATGACGAAGGTGCCTGAAGATGAAAAGGGGATCGAATATCTAAGGAAAATGCTCTATGAAAATCCTCTTTTTATCAACCGTATTATCTCGAAAGACGGCAAGACCACGGCCATATATGTGCCGCTTGAAAAAGGCGCAAACGGCAAGGAGATAGCAGACAGGATACGCGAAATCGTAAAAAAAGAGAAGGGAGACGAACAATACTACATCGCAGGCGATCCGGTTGCCCGTGACACCTTCGGTGCGGAAATGTTCAAGCTTATGGCCATATTCGCACCGATTGCCGGCATGGTCATGCTCACCGTACGCTATCTCATGTTCAGGGACCTTTTCCTTTCTTTTGCACTGATGATGGACGCCATGATCAGCATTGTCTGGAGCATGGGGCTGCTTATAGGCCTTGGCTATCCCATTCATATCATGAGTTCGATGGCGCCTGTTTTTCTGATGGCTATTGCAACAGACAGCATGCACATCTTCAACGAGTTCTATTTCCGGTACAGGGAGACAAGGGACAAGAAAAAGGCGATCATCGAGACGATGCGTGCAGTAAGTCGACCTGTCCGCAATACCGCACTTGCTACAGCAGCAGGCTTTGCCGTGCTTCTTTTCATGAATATTATCCCGGTTAAAGTGTTCGGCGGACTCGTGGCCTTCGGCACGGTTGCCCTGAGAATTCTCAGCTTCAGCTTCATACCTGCAATGTTCACCTTTGTGAAAGATGAGAAAATAGAAAAGATCGCCCGGTCCGAAGATATCGGTTCAGACAAGACCTCGCAGTTCCTGATGAAGCTCGCAGGGCTGGGCATACATAAGCCTGTAATGACGGTCCTTGCCGGGCTCCTGCTCTTTGTGGTTGCAATTATCGGAATAGCACAGGCAAAGGTAAACAATAACCTGGTGGAATGGTTTAAGAAAGGCAGCGATGTCCGCGTTGCGGACACGGTTATCAACCGAGCGCTCGGCGGCACATCCCTCGGCTATGTAGTCGCAATCTCGAAGGAAGACGATTACATAAAGACACCTGAAGCCATGCGTTATTTAGACGGGCTTCAGAGGCGCCTTGAAAAGCTGCAGGTGGTGGGCAAGACAACTTCTGTCGTCGATTATGTAAAAAGGATAAACGTGGTCCTGCACGACGATGACCGGAAATACGATGTTGTTCCGGAAACAAAAGACATCATCGGCCAGTATCTTTTCCTGTTTGCCATGTCCGCAAAGCCGTCCGACCTGGACAATGTCGTTGATTATCCCTTCAAAAGGGCCAACATATGGGTGCAGCTCAAGACGTGGGACGCTCAGGCGATGAGAGATGTGATTAAAGCAGTTGAAGAATATAAGAAGGACAATCCTACTCCGATGGAACTGAAACCCTCAGGCATCGCATATTTCAATCTGGTATGGAATGACGAGGTGCTGGGGGATATGGTCAAGGGCTTTGTCCTCGCCCTGATCGTCGTCTTCGGCATTCTTGCTTTCGATTTCCGATCCGTGAAATGGGCGATTGTCGGATATACACCTCTCTTGTTCACGATCCTGCTGATATACGGTGTTGTCGGATTTATCGGAAAAGACTTTGATATGCCGATATCGGTGCTCTCATGTCTTTCACTCGGCATGGCGGTTGACTTTGCGATCCATTTCGTGAGCAGGCTGCGTCAGCGTCTGCAAGAGACCCCCCAAGAATCATTATCAGATGCTTTGCTCTGGACAGTAGCGAGACCCGGCAAAGGGATAGTACGCAACGCCGTGCTTTTTGCCGCCTCTTTTGCCGTGATGATGTTTGCACCACTCACGCCGTATATAACAGTCGGCGCATTCATTGTCAGCATGATGCTTTTGAGCTCAGTAATGACATTAATTTACCTGCCAGCCCTCATAACATTGCTGCAGGGTTGGCTTTTTAAAGGAGGATTAAGATGAAAATAATTATTACTTTTTTAAAAAATCTCCCCGCACCCCTCTTTGCCAAAGAGGGGAATAATAGAAGCGTCTTTGATAAAGAAGAGAATACCTCCCTTTGGCAAAGGGAGGTTAGGAGGGATTTTATAAATACTATCCATGCAATTACTATTTGTTTGGCTATTGCTGTAATCTTTCTTCTGCTTATCTCTTCCGCTTCATTTGCCGCTACCGCTGAAGATGTCATGAAAAAATCACAGGCTGCATTTCTTTACCAGGGCAAGGACTTCAAGTCCCGGGTTATGATGAAGCTCGTAAGCAAAGGCGGTCAGGAACGGATACGGGAGATGACGATGCTCAGAAAGAATTATGGTGAGTCGGGCGGCAATCAGAAATATTTCATGTATTTCTTCCAACCCGCGGATGTAAAAGACATGACATTTATGGTTTATAAATATCCTGCAAAGGATGATGACAGATGGCTCTTTATACCTGCGATAAACATGGTGAGACGAATTGCGGCCCAGGATAAACGCTCAAGTTTTGTCGGGTCTGACTTTACCTATGAGGATGTCTCCGGAAGGGACATCGAGGACGATACCCATACCATCACAAAGGAAGAAAAGATCGGCAATAAAGACTGCTTTGTCGTTAAGAGCACACCTAAGGCTGCTGATGTGGATTACAGCTACAAGCTTTCATGGGTTGACAAGGCGGCGTTCCTGCCTATCAAGGAAGAATACTACGACAAAAGGGGAGAGCTTTATAAGGTCTTTACCGCCGATGAGGTCAAGGAAGTAAAAGGCTTCCCTACCATCACGAAGAGAACTATGAAGAACCTTCAGAGCGGCCATATGACAGAGGTTACATACTTAAAGGCGGATTACAACATAGGGATTGACGACAACCTCTTCTCAGAAAGATTTCTCAAACAGCCGCCCAAAAAGTGGATTGAATGACAAACCACCCCTGCCCCTTCTTAATCAAGGCAGACAAACCACCCCCTCCCTCCGGGAGACCCCTCCTTAACCAAGGATGGGAGTTGGTACCTAAAAAAAGCTCCCCTCCTATTTCAGGAGGGGTGGCCGAAGGCCGGGGTGGTAAATAAAACATGACAAAAAAAATCCTTAACATTAAATTAGTTAAAGAGAGAACAAAACAACTCAGAAACTGCCTTGCAGTCTTTATTCTGCTGGCCGTTCTATGGCCGTCTTACTCATTTACTGCCGACTTCTCCCTGCACGGGTTTCTGCAGGGCAACTATTCTGCAAATACCGCTTCATCCAATCCTGACGGCGGTGACTTCAAATGGGCGGAGGAAAGGCTTCAGTTGAAGTTTGATGCGAGCAAGGAACCGTTTCATCTGTTTCTAAAGACAGATGCCTTTTATGATCACATCGGCAGGAAGGCTGATCTGGAGTTGCGGGAGGGGTATCTCGATTATACTGCATCGACCTGGGACATGCGGGCCGGGAGGCAGATTCTCACATGGGGACTCGGAGACCTTATCTTTATCAATGACGTCTTTCCGAAGGACTATGAGGCGTTTTTTTCCGGCAGGCCGCTTGAGTACCTTAAGAAGGGTATCGATGGCGTAAAAGTCGGCGTATATCCGGGCTTTGCATCTTTTGAGTTTGTTGCCGTCCCCTTCTTTGAGTCAAACAATTTCCCTGATTCAAAGAGATTCAGGATGTACGACCCGATGCCGGATATCACAGACAGAAAAGAGGAAGAACCCACAACAAATATTGAAAATACCGAGATCGCTCTGCGGGCATATCGTGATATTGCAGGTTTTGATGCCTCGATCTATTTTTATCGGGGTTTTTGGAGAAATCCCTCGATGATGCCGGATAATTTCATGACACCTGCAAGTCTTACCCTGTTTTATCCTGAACTTTCCGTTTACGGCGCAAGCCTTCAGGGGAAGGCGCTGGATGGCGTTCTTAGCCTTGAGGCAGGCTATTATGATTCGAGGCAGGACAGAAAAGGAACTGACCCGATGACACCGAATTCACAGACGAGATTCCTGGTGGGTTATCAGAGACAGATGTGGGAAGATTTCACACTCGGCTTACAGTATTATGGCGAATATATGCAGGATTATACCGAATACAAGAAAAATCTTCCGGCAGGCTTTCCAAAGGAAAAACGGCTTCACGAGCTTGTATCTGTCAGGCTGACGCAGTTCCTTCTGCATCAGACCCTGAAGCTCTCATGGTTCTCTTTCTGGAGCCCGTCAGACGGTGACTATCTATTAAATCCGGAGGTCAAATACAACTTTTCGGATCATGTATGGGCTGCAATAGGAGGGAATGTTTTTGGCGGCGGCAAGAAATGGAGCCAGTTCGGGCAATTGGATAAAAATGATAATATATATTTACAATTAAGATATGAATTTTAAACGATATAAGGGGTTATAATTGAAACTTGCAAAAATTAAGATAGTGCTTTCAATCATCCTTTTGTCAACAGGGCTGCTCATCTTCTTCTATATCAAAAACAGGGTGCCTTTTGCAGAGCAGAAACCGGCAGTAAACGATGCTGCACCTGCTATTTCACTTGCTGATCTGTCCGGCAAGATGGTCAGTCTCTCGTATTTTCAAGGACATGAGACCCTTCACGGAGCCTGCCCTGAGCGGGATTTTTCAGTCGCTTCACTCCTTCAGAATGACAAAAGCGAAGGGTTCAGGGTGACAGTTTATAAGCAAAGAAGCGTTTGACGCACTACACTAACGGTTTTGCAGAAACCTCTGTATGCGTTGCATTTATGGACAGGTCTATTTATAATACTAAAAAGCTTTTTCATCCGGTAACATAATACAGATGCTCGTCGGTTATAATACCAATGTAACTTATAAAGGGAATGTATACCATATCCAGACAGAGGATAACGGGCTTAAAAACCCTGTTATAGTTACCCTGCTTTACATTAAAGGCACTATCCTGTCTTCAAAGAAAATCAGTTACGCTCATATCGCAACAAGCCCTGACTATAAAGAAAAGGTCAGGGAACTGATGAAAGAACAGCACAAAAACATGATAAAGGAACTTATTGCAGGAAAACATACAGCCGGTGAGACATCTGCTCCTGCTGCTGAAGAGAAGAAAGTTGATTCGGGACTTAGTGAAAAACCCCCTCAGGAACTTCCGGCTAAAGGACAGATTGATAAAAGTCTCGATGACATACTTCTCGACTATATAATAAAAAGCGGAGACTGACAGGGAGATTTATTGATAATGATAGAGTTTGCAAATGTGACAAAAGAATACGATAACCAGACCGCACTGAAGGATATCAGTTTTTCCGTAGGTAAGGGCGAAATGGTTTTTATTACAGGTCCCAGCGGGTCAGGTAAGACCACGTTATTAAAATTGATATACGTTGCCGACAAACCTGACACTGGCAATATCTCTGTGGCAGGATGGGACACCGATCAGATAAAAGAATCCAGCATACCGTTCCTTAGGCGCAATATAGGGATTGTATTCCAGGATTTCAGGCTTCTTGCCAACAAGAACGCATTCGAAAACGTGGCGATTGCACTGAGGATAAGAGGTGTGGGTGAAAAAGAGGTAAAGACACGGGTTTACGAATCACTTAAGACAGTAAACCTCAGACATAAATCAGACAGCTTTCCCAAAAGCCTTTCAGGCGGAGAGCAGCAGAGGGTAGTGATCGCAAGGGCTATTGTTTCCGAGCCGACAGTCCTGCTTGCAGACGAGCCCTCCGGAAATCTCGACCCTGATACAGCTGAAGGGATTATGAGGACTTTCAAGGACATAAATGCAAAAGGGACAACGGTCCTGATCGCAACTCATAACAGGGAACTCTACAGGAATTCCGGCAGGAGGGTAATCAAACTTAATTCCGGCATACTCATTGGAGAGGAAATCGGCTGATGTCCCTGCCTTATCCATTCAAAATAGGCGTCCAGAGCCTGTTCAGGGAAAAATGGATCAATCTGTTATCAATACTGACGATCGCTGCAGGCCTTTTGATAATCGGCATCAGTGTCTTTGTACTTTACAACCTTGATATTGCGACAAAAAAACTCCCTGAAAAGTTCTCCATGATGCTGTATTTCAATGACGGCATACAGAAGGAGAAGATAGACCACATTATAGTTTCTCTCAAGAGAAACAGCGCGGTAAATTCCGTCAGGTATATCCCAAGAGAAGAGGCGTTGAGGGAATTAAAGGCCACCCTCAAGAACTCTAACTATATCTTTGAGGGACTTGAAGAAAACCCGCTTCCCGATTCTCTGGAAATAAGATTGGAAAAAGAGGCTGTGGGGCCCGAAGCAGTAAAAAAACTTGCTGATGAAGCCCTTAAACTAAAGGGTGTAAGCGATGTAGATTACGGCGAGAAATTCCTCTCGACAATCCATTATCTAAAAGTGGGTATGAAGGCTGTAGGGATAGTTCTGATAGCAATCCTGTCAACCGGGATAATATTCGTCTGTTACAGCACAATTAAAATACTCTTTTACCGGAAAACAGAGGAGATCGAGACGTTTAAACTACTTGGGGCTACAAGGTGGTTTATAAGGGCTCCTTTTCTTATCGAAGGCGCTATAATAGGCGCGAGCGGCGGTTTCCTGAGCCTTATCGGCATATTCACATTCTATTATATAGTGGTCATGAGATTAAGCGTTGCAATACCAATATTCAAGACCGTACTTTTCCCTGCCGACCTTTTCCTGCCACTGCCTGTAATGGGGATGTTCCTTGGTATTACAGGTGCATTTATAGCACTTGGAAGGTTAAGATACTGATGTCTTCTGAGTGCATGCATCGAATACGCAAGTTTTTTTTCATTCTGCCTCTTCTCCTGATCCTCCAGCCCGTTGCGTACAGCGCAACTCCTGAGGAGGAATTGAAAAGGATACAGGAAGAGATGCTTGAGCAGAAGAGAAGACTTACCGAAGCGCAGGAACACGAATCTTCAGTGCTGAACGAGATCGAGGATGTAAACAGGAAACTTGCCAGGGTCGAAACCGAACTCAGAAAATACAAAAAGACATTAAGGCAGACAGAGGCGGAGATTGCAGAGGTCATTGTTGAAATCACAAAAACAAGAAGCAGTATCGAAAGACAGAAAAACTGGCTGAAGAGGAAACTGAGGATGATGCAGAAGATCGGTTATTCAGGCGATGTTGTGATGCTGCTTCTGAGCGCTGAGGATATATCCCAGATGATGAGGGTCTGGAAATATCTTGAAAATATTACCGGATATGAGCACAGGGTGCTGGAGAGTTACCGCGACAACCTCAGGAAACTCGATGAAAAAAATGATGAACTTCAGGTCCTCAAGGCTGAACTGAAAAAGAATGAGGAAAATATACAGACAAGGGAAAATGAACTGGCTGAGAAAAAGAAATCCAAGGAGACGATCCTGTCTTCTGTCAGGCGTGAGAAGGCTGCTCGCCAGAAGATGCTCTCTGAACTAAGGGAGTCCTCAAGGAGGCTCCGGGATCTCATAAAAGAGTCTTCAAAGACTGACACCTATTCAGGGACAGGATACTCGCGCTTTAAAGGGAAATTGCCGTGGCCTGCAGAAGGAAGGTTGGCGATACCTTATGGTTCGCAGAAAGACCCGCAGTTCGCTACCCCTGTATTCAGGAACGGCATACATATCCAGACAGATGCAAATGCGGATGCTAAATCGGTTTATGAAGGCAAGGTGATCTTTGCTGAGTGGTTCAAAGGGTTCGGACAGCTTGTAATTGTAAACCACGGCAGTGGTTATCATACCCTATATGGAAATCTTTCAGAGATTTTTTCCCGCGTTGGAGATATAATAAAAGGAAACCAGGTAATCGGAAAGGTCGGGACATCTGGCATATTGAATGCCCCGGGTCTTTACTTTGAAATCAGATACAAAGGCAAGCCCCTCGATCCAATACAGTGGTTGAAAAGGAAAGGCAGATAATTCAGGAGGTTAGATAAAATGATAAGCAAGAGAACAGTCTTGATCTGGATATTGATTCTTCTGGTTGCCACGACCGGCATCTTGATAGGCCGGTTGACCGTGACCAGTGTCAGCGCAGAAGGAGAGGGTTATGAGGAACTGAAGACCTTCACAGAGGTCATGTCCATGGTCAAAAAACATTACGTTGAAGAGGTAAAGTCAAAAGACCTTGTCTATGGTGCGATAAAAGGGATGCTCAACTCTCTCGACCCTCATTCGACTTTTATGACACCTGAAGGTTACAAGGAGATGCAGGTTGACACTAAGGGAGAGTTCGGGGGCATCGGCATACAGATCGGGGTGAAAGACGGAATGCTCACTGTAATAGCCCCTATTGAAGATACCCCTGCTTATAAAGCAGGCATAAAGGCAGGAGACAAGATAATCAAGATAAATACCGAATCCACAAAGGATATGACGCTGCATGATGCGGTCTCGAAGATGAGGGGGGCGCCAAAAACCCCTGTTACAATAACCATACTCAGAGAAGGCTGGAAAGAGACCAAAGACTTCACGATAATCAGGGACATAATAAAAATAAAGAGCGTTAAATCAAAGGTCCTTGAAAATAATATCGGCTATGTAAAAATAAACCAGTTTCAGGAGCAGACAGCCTCTGACCTGTCTGCTGCACTTAAGAAATTAGGCGATGAAAAGATAAACGCCCTGGTACTTGACCTGAGAAACAACCCCGGTGGTCTTTTAAACAGCGCTATTGACGTCTCGGGCAGATTTCTGCCTAAGGGTAAGCTTGTCGTGTACACAAAAACAAAGGCGGGTGAGAGGACAGAATTCTTCACAGAGGAAAACAGCTATTTCACCCAACCGATCATAGTGCTTGTAAATCAAGGGAGTGCAAGTGCATCAGAAATTGTCGCAGGGGCTCTCAAAGACTGGAACCGGGCTGTAATCCTTGGTATCCAGACCTTCGGGAAAGGTTCTGTCCAGACCGTGATCCCTCTTACTGACGGCTCAGGGCTCAGGCTTACTACAGCAAAATACTATACCCCCAAGGGAAAGTCCATCCAGAGCACAGGAATAACACCTGACATAGTAGTCAAGCTCGAGGCCAAAAACGGGGCAAAGGAACACCCTGTTGTAAGAGAAAAAGACCTTGAAAGGCATCTTAAGAACGACCAGACGGATACAAAACCTGAAGAGACAGAAACAGCGCCGATAGAGGTTGATGAAAAAGACGATATCCAGCTCCAGCGCGCAATAGATATCCTTAAGACCTGGAATGTCTTCAAGGAGCTTCCAAAGGCGTCATAAAGATAGTGAGCAGTGATTAGTGAATAGCAGTTAGTAAAGAATCGTTATAATTTTTGTCTATTAACCATACACTGTTCACTATTCACTTTGATTGAATGTCCAGAATAATTTTTGATATAGAGACGGTTGGAAAAGACTTTGAGTCTCTGGAAAAATCTGTCCAGGAATATCTGCTCAGATGGGCAGAATCCGAAAACGATGAAAAAGAGGTCAAAGAAAGCCTTTCCTTCTATCCGCTGACAGGCGAAGTCATTACGATAGGCATGTTCGATCCAGACAAGGAGAAAGGCATTGTCTATTTCCAGAGCAACAGCGATCCCTTGCTGCCTTTTGAAGAAGAAGGTTTCAAGTACGAGACAGGGACTGAAAAAGAGATAATCCAGAAATTCTGGGACACGATAAAAAATTATAAACAGTTCGTTACATTCAACGGCAGGGGCTTTGACTGTCCCTTTATAATGGTGCGATCTGCTGTGCATAAGATAAAACCGGTCAGAGACCTTATGCCTAACAGATACGGGGACGCACATATTGACCTTTTCGATCAGCTTACATTCTTCGGCGCATCCCGCAGGAAATTCAGCTTGGACATGTGGTGCAGGGCATTCGATATAAAAAGCCCAAAGGCCGACGGGATTACAGGCTATGAAGTAAAAGACCTCTATAAATCCGGCCGTTATACCGATATCGCAAAGTATTGTGCAGGAGACCTGATAGCGACAAAAGAACTGCTTTCGGTCTGGGAAAAATATATAAAGTTTTCGAGCTATAAATAACCGGCGACTTTTTGCTTCAGTTATCTCAGCAGGTAAGGTGCAGTGCTGCGATGACCACCCCTTTTTTCTTTGCGCTGTTATAAAGCTCAACAGCCTTTCCCGTTCTCTCGACCCGGATTTCTATACC
>JAKAKQ010000068.1 GCA_021813425.1 Nitrospirota bacterium | reverse complement strand
ATTGTTGTAAGAGAAAACACCGAAGGGCTTTATGCAGGGGCAGGCGGGGTAATTAAAAAAGGCACTCCCGATGAAGTTGCGGTGCAGGAATCGATCAATACAAGAAAAGGCGTTGAGCGCTGCGTCAGATATGCCTTCGAATACTGCAGGAAGAGAAAAAAGATGAACAAGCTCACTCTGTGCGGAAAGACAAATGTCCTCACATTCGCATTCGATCTATGGGAGAGAACGTTTTATGAAGTGGCAAAGGAATATCCCGACGTTAAAGTGGATTATGCGCATGTTGATGCGATTACAATGTGGTTCGTGAAGAACCCTGAATGGTTCGATGTGATCGTTACAGACAATATGTTCGGCGATATAATCACTGACCTCGGCGCGATGATCCAGGGCGGCATGGGCATAGCTGCCGGAGGGAATATTAACCCTCAGGGCGTTTCGATGTTTGAGCCTATAGGAGGTTCAGCGCCGAAATACAAGGGGAAGAATGTCATTAATCCCCTTGCAGCGATCTGTGCAGGCGGCATGATGCTCGAGCATATTGGGGAAGACGCTGCAGGAAAGACTATCGAGAAGGCAGCGATGGAAGTGACAGGAAAGCATATAAAGAGCCTTGCTGCCGGGCATATGGGCATAAGCACAACAGAGGTGGGTGATCTGGCTGCAACCCTTACTACGAAGCTATAGATATCTGCTTCTTATTAACAGGCTTGGGGTGACTTGCGACAATCTCTTTAACCCTCAATATCTCGGTTGGAACAACGTGGTGTAACAGTGTTTCGATTTTCTTGCACGTTTCATCGTCGACATTATAGTTGCGTTCATCGAGGAAAGTATACAGCATGTAAAGGGCGCATTCAGTGCTGTCCCCATGGCAAAGCCGCTTTCTGTAAAGTTCAGCAATGGTAGGCATTTTCTCCATCCGCTCATTAAAAAAAGCGCAGTGCTTAAGCTTTTTGCAGTCCGCCATCTGCGTTCTCCTTTTATGCTATGAATCATTTATCAACAGGTTGTAACTGCATTATTTGTGCCAAAAGAAATAAGATGAAAGTCAACGATGTGATTGGATAACTCCCCGAAATTATTACAAATATAGTTAACAGTTTAATTACTTTGAAAATTAAAAAGCTGTGAAACTGCACGCAACCACAGCGCGAAATTACTCAGACCAGACCGATAAGAAATACGACATCTTCCCATCACCCTTTCTTGATGTCAATAATATGGGATGTGTTGTCTCTATTTACCCTCTCTAATTTGTACTATCATTATTACTCACCTGACTCCATGGACTTATGCTGCGTGCGAGAATGGATGCACTTCCTTCTTTAGCTTGCTCTGAAGTTCCTCCATGGCTACTTCCATGTCATAGCGTGCCTGAAGGTTCAACCAGAACTGGGCCTCCATACTGAAAAAACAGCCAAGGCGCAGGGCTGTATCAGCAGTAATCGCACGCCGTCCATGCACAATTTCATTAATCCTGCGCGGCGTCACGCCAATGTCCCTGGCAAGCCGGTACTGGCTTATCCCCAGCGGCTCCAGGAATTCTCTGAGGAGTATCTCGCCAGGATGTATCAGGGGAAAATCACGTTTCTTCATAATATCACCTCTCAATGGTAATCGACGATTTCTACATCATTGGCATCGCTGCCCTGCCATACAAAACAGACGCGCCACTGTTGATTGATCCGGATGCTGTGCTGCCCCTCTCTGTCTCCATGCAATGCCTCCAGATGGTTGGACGGCGGCACACGCAGCGTTTCAAGTACAGTCGCAGCATGAAGCATCTCAAGCTTTATTGCTGCCATCCTCTGTATTGCCTGCGGCAGCTTTGTCGAAAACATACCATGAAACAGCTTTTCGGTCTCCTTGCACTTGAAGGACTTGATCACGTTAATATATTATCCTGAAAGGATATTATCGTCAAGAGATATTATCAGGGGAAAAAAGAAATAATAGGTTGCCTAACAATCTCAAATTCTGTGGGGCGGTTTAGTGTATCCGCTGGTTTTATTTGTCAGGGGGAATCGCGATTTTATTTCTTCTCATTACCCTTTTTTCAATAAAACAGCTTGTCAGACACGTTACACTTTACCCTTCTTACCGCCGTATTTGCCTATACAGCGAATAATCTTCTGGTTCTTGCGTTCCGGCATGTTTCTGATTTCTATCAAGTATTCCTCCTTGGCGTCGTCGTCAATCTCGATTGTCCCGGGATAGAGACGGTCACGTCCGTTTTTCTTGCAAGCAGAAATCCAATACCCCTCGATTGTTTCAACATCATAGTAGTTACACTTGAACCCCTTACCTTTGAGAGTCTCGAACGTCTGGCCCCGATAGCACAGAGTCTTGCCAGACTTAGATAAGGTGATACGGCCAATACGAGCTGGTCCAGTTACTCCATCTTTTTTCAATTCAATATACATTATGCGGGATTCTTTCATCTTTGTCGATTTGCAGAGCATAACAATTACTCTACAAACTCCCAGTCCGGTAATCTCATGGATAAAATATAGCATATTCCGGGGATTGGAAAAAGATAAAATTACTTTGAAAACAAGTATAAAAACTTTAAGGCACCTTGTATTTTGTGATCTAACCAGGCAATTAAATACCTAATCATTGTCATCCCTGCAAGGTGAAACGCGCCTGTCTGCCAGTAGGCAGGTCGGGAATTCTTCTGAAGACAGGGAAAGATTCCGGACAAGCCGGAATGACAGATAAAAAATGCAAAGGCTGTGGAAACATCTTCTGTATTAATGAGTTAGCTCTGACTTTGACATGACCGTGGTTGTCACAGCGTGCAAAGATTGTAATGCTTTGAGTATAATAAAAAATCGAAATTTACTCTAAGGGAGTCAAGACAATGATGCGAGTTGGTTTTATAGGTTGGCGCGGCATGGTGGGCTCGGTGCTCATGGGCCGCATGCACGAAGAAAAGGATTTTAACCTTGTCGAGCCGGTGTTTTTCACTACCTCTAATGTGGGGGGCAAGGCGCCTGATATCGGCAAGGATGTCCCGGCGCTCAAGGATGCTAAAAATATCGATGAACTTAAGACATTGGATGCTATAGTCTCCTGCCAGGGAGGCGAATATACAAACAAGGTTTACCCAAAGCTGCGTGCCTCAGGCTGGAAGGGATACTGGATAGATGCGGCATCAACGCTGCGCATGGAGAAGGACGCCATCATCATCCTCGATCCGGTCAATATGAATGTAATCAAAGACGGAATGGCAAAGGGGATAAAGAATTACATCGGCGGCAATTGCACCGTATCTCTCATGCTCATGGCTTTGGGTGGATTATACGAGCGCGGGCTTGTGGAATGGATGAGCGCAATGACCTATCAGGCAGCCTCTGGAGCCGGCGCAAACAATATGCGCGAACTACTCAAGCAGATGGGTTCCATCCATAGTGAAGTAAAAGACCTGCTCGAAACTCCGGCAAGCGCGATCCTCGAGATCGACCGCAAGGTAGCAGAGCATATCCGCTCTGATGCATATCCCAGTGAGTTCTTCGGCGTACCGCTGGCAGGATCGGTTATCCCATGGATCGACAAGCAACTCGAAAACGGCCAGAGCAAGGAAGAGTGGAAAGGTCAGGCCGAGACGAACAAGATCCTTGGCCATGAGGCAAATCCTATCCCGATTGACGGCACCTGCGTGCGCGTAGGCGCCATGCGCTGTCATAGCCAGGCGCTTACGATCAAGCTGTCCAAAGACATGCCGCTGGATGAGATTACTGATATAATTTCGCGCCACAACCAGTGGGTAAAGGTTGTACCCAACCAGCGCGAGATCACCATTCGCGAACTCACTCCTGCTGCAGTAACCGGCACCCTCACAGTACCTGTTGGCCGCCTGCGCAAGATGAATATGGGGCCTACGTTTCTGAACGCATTTACCTGCGGCGACCAGCTCCTGTGGGGCGCGGCAGAACCACTGCGGCGCATGCTACGAATAGTAGTGGGAAAATAAGGACTTACAGAAAGGACAGAATATTCTCGTTCATTCTCGGTCTTCGACCCCAAAAGCTTTCGGGATATTTGGCCTCTTTGTTTTTAGATTTACGTACTATCTGTGTATCGGCCAAATAAAGCCGCTCGAATACTATGTCCTTTCTGCTGTCAGAGAAATTATGAATAATGTCGGTCAAAGGGTATTTTCGGTTTTAAGTAATAGGTGATCATGATTAACGTCGACCTTATCATTAAAGCGGACTATGTTCTGAAAATGGACGAAGGGCTTACTGTCATTGAAGACGGGGCCATTGCTGTTAAAGACAGCAGGATTGTCTCTGTAGGAATCTCTGAAGATGTCTGCAAAAAATACTCCTCCGGAAAAATAATCGGCGGAGAAGGTTGCGTTGCATTTCCTGGCCTCGTAAACACGCACACCCACGCCCCCATGGTATATTTCAGAGGGCTTGAAGATGACCTGCCTCTTAAGGTCTGGCTTGAGGAGCATATCTGGCCTGCAGAAGAAAAATGGCTGAGCCGTGAATTTGTCGGTGATGCTGCAGAGCTCGCCTGTCTTGAGATGCTTAAGGCAGGGATCACTATCTATAATGATATGTATTTTTATGGAGATGCGATAGCAAGGAGTACAAGGAATATCGGTATGAGGGCGGTTGTTGGGGTCGGCATACTCGACTTTCCGAGTAAAACAGCAAAGACCATCGAAGAATATTTTTCAAATGCGGAGAATTTCATAAAGGACTGGATCGGGGATGAGCTTATTGTGCCGGGTATCGCACCGCATGCGCCATACACATGCTCACCTGATACAATGCAAGAGGCTAAGAGGCTTTCTGAAAAATACAACATTTCTCTTCATATCCATCTCTCAGAGACCGAATGGGAAGTCGAAGAGATAAGAAACAGGTACGGCAAAACACCTATTGCATTACTTGAAAGCATAGGGATCCTTGATGAAAGGGTTATTGCAGCACATTGCGTCTGGGCTACAGATGATGAAATAGACATACTTGCAAGAAGAAAAGTCGGTGTTGCACACTGCATAGAGAGTAACATGAAACTGGCATCCGGCATTGCGCCTGTAAATAAGATGCTTAAATCCGGTGTCAAAGTCACTTTCGGGACTGACAGTGCCGCAAGCAACAATGACCTTAACATACTAAGTGAAATGTCAACTGCTGCAAAGGTCCATAAGGCAGTATCAGGAGACCCTACGGCGCTCAATGCCCAGCAGGCATTGCTTATGGCAACAAGATGGGGGGCTGAGGCCCTTGGACTGGGCAGTGTGTCCGGCAGCATAGAAGAGGGTAAATCTGCTGATATAGTTATTGCAGGCCTGAAAAAACCGCATCTTACCCCGATGTACGATATTTATTCACATATTGTCTATTCCATGAATGCTGCTGATGTTGATACAGTCATTGTGAACGGGAAGGTTATTATAGAAAAGCGCAGATTAACCACTGCCGATGAATCAGAGATAATCGATAAGGCTGTTGAGTGGGGAAAAAAGATCAAGTCTGCAAAATTAAAATAAATTTTTATTTCTGCGCCTTTAATTCAGATAATCTCTCTTTCGCCTTTTTTGCATATTCGCTGTCAGGATATTTTTTGATAATCTCCTCGTATAACTGAATCGCATGCTCCTTGTTGTTCTGAACTTCCTCGAATTTCGCGGTATCAAACATCTCCGCCGCCTGGTTCCCGGAGCAGGCTGAAAGAGAAAAAGCAAATATTATTATTAAAATTAAAATTAATCGCTTCATCCTTATTTTTTCTTTAGCAGATATTCTTTTATTTTATTTACAAAATCTATCGCCTTAGGGAATATTTCATCAATATCCTCTTTTACAACATCAGCCTGTTCCATATAATCGCCTTTCTGTCTGAGTTCAAAAGCCCGATGTAATACTAAAGACAACTCTTTGTCGAAAACCCCGCTTTTTATGAATTCTTTATCAAAGATTGAAATTGCACCAGCATGCTTTGATGTACCTACCTGTTTTTCCTGCAGAAGCGCCAATACCGCATAGAACATGGCATAGTATAACCTGTTCATCACAGCGCGCGTACTCATGCCTTCTTTAAGAAGTACTTCTGCTTCCCTGATAGAATCATCTGCCTCTTTAAGCCTGTATTGTATTAAAGCAAGCAATTCTTTTTTCAAACAATAACCCCTTCACGATAAACACTTTTGATAAAAACAGATTCCCGAATTGGTCCGTGTTTAACAGCGTCTATGCTTATTGCAATCGGCATGACAATTATATCTTCAGGGAATCCGGCTTCCCAGGCACAGTCGCTTATATATTTTTCTATGGCATGGTCGAGATGATCCACAACAACAAACACATCAAGGTCTGACCCCTCATGGGCGTCTCCCCTTGCCCTTGAACCAAAAACCCTGAGTTCATGAATTTTCACTCTCTGCAATACAAGGGATTTAAATCTCTCTACAATCTTAAGGTCTTTTTCCTTCATTTCAACCACCGCCTTATTTATTATCATACATTTTAAATGTATTTAGCTCAAGGCTGAATCCCGAAGGCTTTCCCGAATTTTTCTATTGACAATTCAGTTGAGTTTTATGATTATTAAGTGTATACGTTTGGGGTTTATTACTTGTTTGCCTGATCTGATAGAGGAGGGAGTTCAGATCGAAATAGCCAAGATAACGAGGCCGACCTTTGCAAAGGTTTTACACCGCAAAAGACTCTTCCGTCTTATTGACCAGGGCAGGAGACATCCGGTTATTTATGTTTCAGGACCTGCGGGTTCAGGCAAGACAACCCTTGTCTCAAGCTATCTTGATTCCCGCAAAATACCCTGCCTCTGGTATAAGGTGGATGAAGGCGATGCCGACATTACAACCTTTTTTTACTATATGGGACTTGCAGCGAAAAAGGCGGCTCCGGGGAAGCGAAGACCATTGCCACTTCTTACCCCTGAATATCAGATGGGCATTCCGACATTCACAAAGCGGTATTTTGAAAATCTCTATAGCAGATTAAAATCATCTTCTGTTATCGTTTTTGACAACTATCAGGAAGCGCCAGTTGACTCGGCATTCCAGGAAATTATGCATTACGGGCTTTCGGCAATACCCGGTAACCTCAATGTTATTCTTGCAAGTCGCACTAATCCGCCCCCTGTTTTTATAAGTATGCTCGCAAACAACCTGATATCGGTTATTGACTGGGAAAATCTCCGGCTGATGCCAGAAGAATCAGGGGAAATTATGAGGCTTCATTTAGGGAAGAAATTTACAAAAGAGACTGTTCAGACATTTCATGAAAAGACAAAGGGCTGGGCAGCCGGGCTTGTGCTTATGGCAAAGGCAAAGACAGAAGATATAGACCCACATCTGCTTGGCAAAATATCACAGGAAAAGATCTTTGACTATTTTGCAGGAGAGATTTTCGATAAGTCAAATGCTCTTCAACAGGACTTTTTGAAGAAAACGGCTTTTCTTCCTCAAATAATGCCCCGCGTTGCAGAAAAACTTACAGAATTAAACCAATCTGGAAGGATACTTTCGGACCTGAGTGCCAGAAACTATTTTATAGAGAAGCACTATCACGCCGGGCCTTCATATCAATATCACCCGCTTTTCAGGGAATTTCTGCTCACCCGCGCAAAGAGAACTTATTCCAAGGATGAGATATCCCTCATAAAACGCAGAGCAGCAGCCATCCTTGAAGAATCCGGCAGGATCGAGGATGCAGCAGAGTTTTATATCGAAACAGGCTCGTGGGAGGGGCTTGTCAGTTTGATTCTATTAAACGCACAACAATTTATAATGCAGGGAAGGAGCTCCATAATCGAGAAATGGCTGACCGTTATTCCGAAAGAGTTCTTTGAGCATAATCCATGGCTTCTTTACTGGAAGGGCGTATGCCGTTTCCCGTTCGATCCGAAGGAGAGTGAGGGATATTTTAATAAGGCGTTTGAATTTTTTGAATCCCGGCAAGATGCCGCGGGCGTTTTTCTGTCATGGGCGGGCGTTGTTGAGTCTGTAGTGAATTCCTTTGAAGATTTCCTGAAGATTGATACATGGACCGGACTGCTTGACGAACTCATGAAAAAATTTGGGGCCTTTCCCTCTCCTGAAATTGAGAACAGAGTATACTCAACAATGTTCATGGCACTGACAATGAGGCATTTCAGCTTCCCTGATTATGATCTATGGAAAGAGAGGGCTCTTGCAAAGGCAGACGACAGATCAAGGTTACATACACTCTTCCATGTAATAGTTAATTCCATAACCGTCGGAAACAGTATAGAAGCCGAATACGCTATAAACGAACTCCAGAAACTGTCAAAGTTGCCTGCTGCCACGCCCTTTGATCTCATCGCCATAAAATATGCTGAGGTAATGCATTATCGATTGAACGATGCATACGGGCGCAGCATCACAGCCGCACAGGAGGCCCTCGAAATAGCCGACCGGACAGGAGTCCATTTTCTTGATTTCATGATCCTCGGAAACGCCCTCTTGAGCGCGTTCGCCTGCGAAGATTTTGCGTCAGCGTCTTCACTCATGAAAAGGATGAGCGTTCTGGGAGAATATCTTAGACCGCTGGACAAGGCTTTCTATCACAATATCGTGTCTATAGAGGGGCTGCTGGAAGGAGACTATTCAAAAGCCCTCACGCATATCGATCTGTCCTATAGGATTAATAATACAGTAAACGTCCCTTACGGCTCGGTCTGCTGCCGGTTTCAATATGCGCTTGTGATGCACGCTCTCCAAAACCATGAAAAAGCGAATATGTACCTCGAACAGGCATATAAACTCCTGCACAAAATGAACAGCAATGTAGCGGAATTTGATTATCGTCTGGCCAAAGCTTATTTTGCCCTTGATCACCCTGAACCTAAAAAAAACAATATCAAGAAGCAAGGACTAAAAGACCTCCGCAAAGCCATTTCTATTGGAAAGGAGGCCGGGCTTCAGCATAGCTTCTTCCCCTGGCATCCTTTGATGCTGTCGCATATTTTTGGTGCGGCGCTTGAGCACGGCATTGAGGCTGACTATGTGCTGGAGATTATCAAAAGACGCCGTCTTTTCCCGGACGAAAAATACCTGCACCTCGATAACTGGCCATGGCGCCTGAGGATATACACCATGGGAGGTTTCAATGTCATGATTGACGGCAAAGCAGTCAGCTTTGAGGGTAAGGTGCAGAAAAAACCGATCGAGATGCTCAAGGCCTTGGTCGCATTCGGCGGCTATGATGTCAGGGAAGATCAGATATCCGACGCCCTCTGGCCGGATGCGGACGGCGACACTGCCCGAATATCGTTTAAGACAACGCTGCACCGTCTGCGGAAGATTGTCGAAAATTCAGTCAACAATTTCCTTGGCCGGTCCGATGATTCGGATAACAAGGGACTTCCGGGTGATGCTGTTATCCAATATAGCGATGCCCGGTTAAGCCTGAACAGTCGATTTTGCTGGGTAGATGTCAGGGCTTTTGAACGAATGCTTTGCAAAGCGGAAAAACCCGAGGAGAAAGAACCGGATAGGATTAAGTTGCTCGAAAAAGCCGTGGACATGTACAAAGGGCATTTTCTGAAAGATGATTCAGGGAAAACATGGATATTCCCTGCTCAGGAGCGTATGAGGAGCAAATTTCTCAATGCCATCACTTTGATCGGGAAATGGCATGAAAACGAGGGAACCCCCGAAAAGGCTATATCATTTTACCATAGGGGACTGGAGATCGATGACCTTGCCGAGGAGTTCTATTATGCGCTTATAAAATGTAATAAGGAGCTTGGAAATAAGGCAGAGGCAATTAAGATATACAACCGTTGCAAAAAGATACTCTCGACCCAACTCGGCATCGAGCCATCGCCGGAGACAGAGAGGATATATGCATCGATAAGAGAGGAAAGAAGCAATTAGGTGAACTTTGCGAACTGCAGATCGCAATTTTTCAATCCTTCATTAAGGATAACCTTAAATCGCAAATCGTCAATGCGAGCTTTATGTATGCTGTTTCCGGCGTTTTTATTTTTGATTTTTGTTTTTGACAGTTCATTCGCCAGCGGTCCGATCCATGGGTCAAAGGGAGCGGCAATGGGGACTGCGTTCTCTGCGATTGCGGATGATCCGTCTGCCATTGTCTCAAATCCTGCAGGGCTTATACAATTGGAAGGAACAAACATCTATGGAGGAAATTCCTTTGTTATTCCTTCGACGACCTTTAAGGGCGCTTCCGGACAGGAAGAGGAGACGGATTTCCAGATATTCTTTCCTCCCCATGCCTATGTTTCATCAGATTTTGCCGGCAGAGACCTCAGGCTTGGTCTTGGCATATACTCTCTTTTCGGTATCGGGGGCAGGAAGTGGGATCGCGATGGCAGCTTAAGATATCTTTCGATAAAAAACCAGATCGCGACGGTTAACATTAATCCTACTGTTGCATACCGGGTCCTGCCTTCCCTTTCAGCGGGATTCGGCGTAGACCTGATGTATTCCAGAAATGAAGCGACAAGAAAGGTGAACCAGTCGTTGTTCGGCGCTCTGGACGGTGATACGAACCTCAAAATGGATGGTTGGGGATTGGGAGTCAATGCCGGAATCCTCTTCACGCCTGATGAGAAGCTGAGTTTCGGTCTTGCCTATAGGAGCAGGATAAAGATCAGGCACAAAGGCCGGATGGATCTAAACAATATCGCTGTTGCCCTTCAACCTTCATTCGGCGGCTCCAGGTTTAAAACAGATGTAACTAATACTATGACCTTTCCTGATATCTTCACGCTCGGAGCGGCTTACAGACCTTCAAAAGCTTTAACCGTGACTGTCGAGGCCGAAAAAATGCGGTGGTCAAGTTTCAGAAAGGCCGGGATAGCTTTGGATCGCGAGGTCCTGGAGGCTGGCTTGACCGACATCTCGAACGACCTTGGCTGGAAAGATATATGGATACTCAAGGCCGGGGCTGAATGCAAGGTGAACGATAAACTTGCCCTGAGAGGCGGTTATTCCTATGTCGGAACGCCTGTTCCTGAAAAAACACTCGAACCCGGCAATCCAGATTCGAGACAGCATAATATCTCCCTGGGATTCGGATACAAGTTCGATAAAATCGTCATAGACTTTTTCTACATGGCGGGGTTCTATGCGAATAGAAAGGTCGGAAATGCTATTCTGAGCGGCTCTTACGACAACTTCGTCCACACCACAGGAATAAGCGTTGGATACAGGTTTTAGACACAACGATTTGTCAAAAGGATCGACGACACTAATAAGCAGCTAATCAGACAAGCGTGTAAAGCAAAACTGCTATTTTTCCGCTTCTTCTTATCCCAGTTTTATTTTTTCAAATCCAGAACTTCAGCGGCAATCTGTAACCGATTTGTAACCTGTCTCTTAATATAATTGTGTCAAAAGAATGCGTTGTGAGAATAAAAGAAGGGTTGATCTGTTTCTGTTGCAAGAATTGTCTTTACAAAACAGGAGGGAAGCTTCTTTGAAGACTTCAAATAAACCTACATCAAACAAAGGAGGGTAAGATGATGAGTGATTTCACAAACAAAAGGGGGATAATTGCTTGCTGTTTGATTCTTGGGCTGTTTCTGTTAAATCCGTTAACGGCCTTTGCGGCTAAGTGGGCGGATACGCCATCCGGACTCGATCTTGTCATCGCGAATGTCTATGTTGACTTTACCAATGACACCATAAGCGTCTTTGGCAGCAATTTCAACAATGGGTATCCACCGGTTGTAACTCTCGGCGGGGCACAGCTTAGTGTCATATCGTATTCGGGAGATCAGATTATTGCTAACTTACCGGGAGATTTTCCAGATGGTGACCACTTGCTGACAGTTACCACTGGGACTGCTGTCAAAAACTATGATGCGTATGCCTTGACGATCGGCGCTGTGGGACCGAAAGGTGATAAGGGTGACCCAGGGCTGCAAGGACCAAAAGGTGATACCGGGGCACAAGGAGCAACTGGTCCAGTCGGTCCACAGGGGCCTAAAGGCGATGCTGGAGCACAAGGGCCGCAGGGACCTAAAGGCGAAACTGGACCGCAGGGATCTCCCGTTATCGTGCCAGGAGCGACAGAGTTGTCAACGCCGATATACCAAATCCCGCAGAACTCGTGCGGCTTGACTGTTGCTATGCTGACAACAGATGCCAGTTGCACCTATATTCCTACTCCAGATTGCGTGACATCTCAAAACTCCATACCTCCATCAAATTGTGCCGAGGGTGAAAGTAGCACCTTATTGTCACAGAAACATGATAACGTGTGTACCGCTTATGAAAATTACGAGTGCAACCCCACCTTAGTCAACTACGACTGCGACCCGTACCCCTGCAATCCTTACGACTGCGATTGCAATTTTTTGGGTTCTTGTCGCACTTGCTACAGAACCTGCTGGCATACCTGCACCAGCTTTATTTATGACACTTGCAGTAGATGTACTCAGTCTGTCGAAGAGTTTGAGGCATGTTATTCATGCACAACTCAGTTCCCGTTTCTTGGCAATCTCGTAAAGTGACCGATGCAAATGATAAAGAGAGGAAATAGGAATAGCGGCAATTATCTTGTGAGGGACATTATTTGCGAAACTACATAATCCGCATCTATCGGGAAGGGAGGGACATTGAAAACCTTGTCGGTATAGTGGAGGAGATCGGAGTCAACGGCAAAAAGGCGTTCACACATTTTGATGAACTGTGCGAGATACTGAACTCCACGAAGGATTCTCAAAAGAGAAAAAAGAAATCAGGGAAAACAGGCAGAAGGGAAAAGGCCGGAAAGGAGGTGGTAAGAAAATCATCGTTTAAACCCAAAAAAATCAAAACAATAAATCGAGAGGAGGGGAATTTATGAAAGATACAAAAAGAGTATGTACATATTTAGTTTTTGCTTTGTTGTTATCAGTTGTATTGTGGCTACCTGCCTATGCAGCAAAGTGGGCGGATACGCCGTCAGGGCTTGACCTTATCATCACGAATGTCTATGTGGACTTCACCAATGACACCATAAGCGTCTTTGGCCGTAACTTCAACAATGGGTATCAACCGGTAGTAAATCTTGGAGGGGCGCAGCTTAGTGTCATATCGTATTCGGGAGATCAAATTATTGCTAACTTACCGGGAGATTTTCCAGATGGTGACCACTTGCTGACAGTTACCACAGGGACTGCTGTCAAAAACTATGATGCGTATGCCTTGACGATCGGCGCTGTGGGACCACAAGGTGACAAAGGTGATCCAGGGCCGCAAGGAGAACCTGGCCCAATGGGATCTCAAGGACCAAAGGGTGAGAAGGGTGATATGGGACCTCAAGGTCTTCAAGGGCCACAGGGATTAGAAGGTCCACAAGGATTACGCGGACCTCAGGGCTTTCCAGGACTTCAGGGCTTTCCAGGATTTACAGGGCCACAAGGACCAGCAGGACCACAGGGATTAGCAGGACCTACAGGGCCACAGGGATTAGCAGGACCTATAGGGCCACAGGGGTTACAAGGACCGAAAGGTGACAAGGGAGATACAGGACCAATGGGTTCCCAAGGACCGTCTGGCCCTCAGGGACTTTCGGGCGTAGCCAATGGAATCTCGGTAGCTGCTGTAGGCCGTATATGGTTCAGTGGTAACGACGGAACTAACATTCCTACAGCCGTGCATTTTACAGGAACGAACATCTTATCTGTTGCTTTTCGTTCACCTGCACCGCCGTATCAGGGAGATATAAGCATACGGTTTTACCCGGTTTTCACATCGACGCCCACATGCTTCATTCAATCAACAAGCCCTTACTTTGATGGGTCTTGTACCATCGACCAACTCAATACTAACAGCACATTTTTCACTTTTGGGTGCTTAGACCGTTCTTGGATCGGACAGTGGCCGCTTAAATATCATTCGGTTAATATCATGTGTGTTGAGTAGTAACGCATTTGTTAGTGCAGGTAGAAGGAGAAAATTGTGGACAATGACAGCACATATTATATCGCATAGGAGGTCGTTTGCGAAACTACATCATCCGCATTTATCGAGAAGGGAGGGACATTGAAAACCTTGTCGGTGTAGTGGAAGAAATCGGAGTTGAGGGGAAAAGGGCTTTTGCAGGCTTTGACGGCTCAGGGTAACGATCAACTTTAATGGGTCTATTTTTTTAAAAAAAAGCGGGTAAAAACGAAAATATCCGTGAAAGGAGTTGATAAAAATAAAAATCCTTGAATTCCAAAAAACTTTAAATCAAAGAAAGGAGAGAATTATGAAAAAGGCAAGTAAGTTTCTAATGTTTGTTTTATTATTGCTTTCAGCAGCGATTTTCATCACAAACTGCGGAGGCGGGGGTGGCGATAAAGAGAGTTCAACCCCGGCGCCTGCACCCACTACTTGTGCAAATGTTGCAGGGACATGGAATACTGTTGAACAGGTTGACGGCACAGCATGCGGTGAGGGGAATTTTACAGAAAACAATACCTATAATGTTGCCCAGAACGGATGCAATCTTACGGTTACAGACGGTTCAGGCAATACGTTTACCGGTTCTATAAACGGCAATTCGGGCACATGGTCAGGCAGTTTCCCTGAAGATGGCGGCACAACAACGATCAACTCATTGTCTTTGACGGTTTCAGCGGATGGCAACAGCTTCAGCGGCTCATCTTCATGGACATGGGTGGGAACAAACAGCAGCTGCTCAGGGACAACAAACAGCACCGGAACAAAAGCTCCAAGTGGAAATACTTCTCCACAACCAGCTCCACAACCTTCACCTCCCCCTACCGGCGATACAACCCCGCCTGCTGTCACTTCAACAATTCCTGTGGATAATGCAACAAATGTTGAAATCAACTCCCCTGTAACAGTTACATTCAGCGAGGCTATGGATACCTCGACAATCAATTCATCAACCTTTACTTTAACATCCAGCAGCGGCACGACCCAAAGCTTGAAAAAGGCAGCAGCAGTAACCGGTACGATAAGTTATGACGCATCTTCTAAAACAGCCACTTTTACACCCTCAACTAATCTGTCCTACAGCACAACCTATACTGCAACTGTTACAAATGGTGTCAAAGATATTGCCGGCAATGCAATGGCTTCTAATAAAACATGGTCTTTTACTACCAAGGCAGTGAATATTTCAACTGCTGTTGTAGGCGCTTGGCAAGGGACTGCGAAATGCGGAAACAGCAATGTTGAGTTCGCCTGGTTTATCTGTCCTATGGGAAGATTGAGAGGATACGAAAAGTTTGATCAATTTAATTATCTGGATTGCGGTACCTGGACTGTTTCAGATGATGTGTTGACTGCCGATTACAAATGGACTGCTGTAATAGACCCTACTGTAACGGGCAATGAAAATCAGAAGTATCAATATATAAATGATACGTTGAATCACATGGAGGGTTGCCCGATGACCCTTAACAGACTTGTCGGACAAGTGACAGAGGAGGATTGTACAAGCAGCACATGTTCAGCCGGAGGCTCAGGCACAATAACCGGCTGCGGCACGGATTGTGATTGCGGACACTGCTGGTACTGCGACAACGGCACATGTCGATATGGCGGTGAAGGACAATATGGATGTTATCGGGGCTGTCCATTTTAAGCTGAATTAACATTATAATTTTAGCATCCTCCCCTCGAACAAAATTGGGGAGGATGCTAATTTTTACACTATTAAACATATCTACCGTATAATATCATCTCTTTCCCTTTATTCTTTACCATCATCAAAAAGACTTTTACTATTTCAAGCGCCCTTTAATGCTGTAGAATGAATCACCCCGCAGCAAGCTACAGGGAATATTTAGCTCAACACAACAATTATTCCATTAACAAACAGAAACACAATCTGTTATAATGCCTGAGATTTTAGCCTGTAGCCTGTTTGCATCCGAATTGATACGGAATAAAAGGGGGCTTTATCAATTTGAAATCAACACATATTCTTTCGATAGAAATCATTTCAGCCCTTGTTATCTTCTTCCTGTTTTCAGTATCTTCATATGCCCATCCTGGCAAGACAAATAAAATCGGAGGCCATAAGTGCTGGAAGAACTGCAGCGAATGGGAACTGCGATATGGCGAATATCATCTGCACGATAAAGACTGGAAGCCCATAAAAGTCGATAAGAAAGGCAACCCTGTCGTACAAATCCGGCCAGAATCTATGCAGATCCGCAAAAATGCAGATCAATCCGAACCGGAAAAGCCTTCAGAACAAACTCTGGAAACAGCCTCTTCAGAACAGATAGATACGGAGATCAAGCAACCTGCAAACCCAACTATTAATGAAAATAGCTACAGTAAAACAGCCTATGAAAACGACATCCTGCCCTTTAATATTATCCTGCTTCTTGTATTAGCTGTATTGCTGTTGATTCTACTGATCTTTATAAAGAAAAAACGGGGGAAAGACTGAAAAAGCTGTTTTAAATCTCTCTTCTGCCTTCAAGGGCCTTGCCGAGCGTAACCTCATCGGCAAACTCTATATCGCTTCCCATCGGCAGGCCGTAGGCAATACGTGTTACCTTGACACCATAAGGAGTCAATGTCTCCTTGATATACTGTGCTGTAATCTCACCCTTTGTGTTCGGATTCGTAGCTATTATCACTTCCTGGACAGAGTCGTTCCTGACCCTCTCGACAAGCTCCTTTATTTTCAGCCTTTCAGGCGTTATGCCGTCTATAGGAGATAACGCCCCAAGAAGCACATGATAGAGACAGTGGAAGCTTTTTACCCTTTCAATAACGAGTATATTGCTCGGCTCTTCAACAACACAGATCTTTTGCCTGTCCCGTGAATCGTCACTGCATATCTCGCATATCTCGTTTTCGGTGATGTTAAAGCAACGGCTGCAGAACCTTGCCTTCTCCTTCACCTTTTGTATCGCCTCTGCCATCGAGAGCGCATCCGCATCCGGCATCGAGAGGATGAAAAAGGCAAGCCTCTGTGCGGTCTTCCTGCCTATCCCAGGAAGCCGTGTCAATTCGTTTATCAGATTTTCAATGATACCGAGTGTCATAAATATAATTTATTTAGAATATAGTTTGTAATATTTTATTGTCAACTTGTTGCCGTTTTGAAGCTTCTAAGGCATTGTTTCAACTATCTTCTCAAAAAAAACTTGACAAAGTATTTTAGACATGGTTAAATAAGACTAAATTAGTCCTGATTTAAATCCTAGGAGGGTAAAATGGAACTTATAAACGTCAACAGAATCGGAATATGCAGGGGAACGGCAGTGGAAGAAGCCGTAACGGGCAACTTTAAAGGCGAGACGCAGGAAGTCGGCCTTTACCTTGCAATGGCCAGACAGGCCCAGAGAGAGGGTTATCCTGAGATTTCAGAGGTCTTAAAAAGGATAGCCTGGGAAGAGGCCGAGCACGCCGCGCGCTTTGCCGAACTCAACGGTCTTATCTCGGAAAGCACAAAGGAGAACCTGGAGAAAATGGTCCGCGGGGAAGCAGGAGCTAACAAGGCGAAAAGAGAAGCGGCTGTTAAAGCAAAAGAGGTAAATGTGGATGAGGCACACGATTTCTTTGACGAGTCTTCAAGGGACGAGGCAAGACATGCAATGATGCTCGAAGGGCTTTTAAACAGGTTCTTTAAATAAGCCATGTATGTAACCAGAAAAGCGGATTATGCCATACGCTGCGTGCTTCACCTGTCAAAGAACCCGGAACAGGTAGCGAGCGTCGAGGAGATATCGCGGGCGATGTTCGTGCCGAAAACCTTCCTTGCCAAAATCCTTCAGGGCCTGATGAAGGCAGGGATTGTAAGCTCGTTCCGGGGTGTAAAAGGAGGGTTCCAGCTCGCAAAGAAACCGAAGGACATTAATCTTCTTGAGGTAATTGAAGCTATTCAGGGACCATCCGCAGCCAATATATGCGCAATTGACAGGAGGATGTGCCGGCTCAGTAGCAGGTGCACTGTCCATCCTGTCTGGGTAAAGATAAGGGAAAAAGTGGAAAAGGAATTAAAGAAACAAACGTTTGCAAAGCTGTCCAAACAGCGATAGACTTTAATCAAAGCATGGACGTTTAGTAACAAAAGGAGGATATGTTTTATGGATGCGTTAACACTAAGCAGGGTTCAGTTTGCTGTCACAGCGGCATTTCATTTTATCTTTGTGCCGTTGACCCTCGGCCTCTCCATTCTTGTTGCATACATGGAAAGCCGTTATGTCAGGACAGATGATGAAATGTATCTGAAGATGGCAAAGTTCTGGGGCAAATTATTCCTTATTAATTTTGCTCTCGGAGTAGTAACAGGGATCACAATGGAGTTCCAGTTCGGCATGAACTGGGCCGAGTACTCAAAATATGTCGGGGACATCTTCGGCGCCCCGCTGGCAATCGAGGCCACAGTCGCCTTTTTCCTTGAATCCACATTCATCGGATTGTGGGTCTTCGGATGGAACAAGGTGTCCAAAAAGGTCCATGCGATTACTATCTGGCTCGTAGCGGTCGCCACGAATCTTTCGGCGTTGTGGATACTGCTTGCCAACGGCTGGATGCAGAACCCGGTCGGATACGTACTGAGAAATAACAGGGCGGAAATGGTCGATTTTATGGCCATGGTCACAAACACTTACGGGTGGCTGAAATTTTCCCATACGCTGATTTCAGGGTATGTTGTCGCCTCATTCTTTGTGATGGGGATATCGGCATATCATATTCTGAAAAATTCAAATACCGTCTTTTTCAAAAAATCGTTCAAAATGGCAGCCTCCTTCGGGCTGATCAGCTCTATTATGGTGTTCCTTGTGGGAGATTTTCACGCAGCAAAGGTCGCCCAGACACAGCCGACGAAATTCGCTGCCATGGAATCTGTATGGGAAACACAGAAGTCTTTACCATACAATCTTCTTGTCATTCCGGATGTTGCTAATGAAAGAAATACGGTCGAAACAGCCGGTATACCAAAACTCCTGAGCTTTCTCGCATTCCACGAGGGAAATGCGGAGATAAAAGGTCTCAAGGAATTCCCGAAAGCGGACAGACCGCCTGTCCTTGCCACATTTCTGAGCTTCAGGGGAATGGCTGCGCTTGGAATGCTATTCATGCTCCTCACCTTAATAGGATATGTAATTTCAAAAAGAGACAAACTCGACTCCAGTCCGGCCTTTCTCAAGATCATGCTTTATTCACTGCCGTTGCCGTATATCGCTGCTCAGCTGGGTTGGCTTGTTGCAGAGGTCGGGAGACAGCCCTGGATCGTATATGGAGTGTTAAAGACTTCTGACGCTGTCTCCAGGTCCATCACTCCGGCACAGGTGGCGGCTTCACTGGCAGGCTTTACACTTCTTTATGGTCTTCTGGCGGTCGTGGATATATATCTCCTTACAAAGTTTGCCAGGAAGGGACCGGATGACGATCTTTCGGCAATTATAAACGTAACAAGGTAATCAGGAGGAATAAAATGGAATTTCAGATAATATGGTTTATTTTATGGGGAACTCTGTGGGCCGTTTACTTCATGTTGGACGGCTTTGACCTCGGAGCAGGAATTTTGCATAACTTCCTTGGCAAAAGTGAAGGAGAGAAAAAGACTGTAATCAGAACCTTCGGACCTTTCTGGAACGGCAATGAGGTCTGGCTCCTGACTGCAGGCGGCGCAACCTTTGCCGCATTCCCTACTACATATGCCTTGATGTTCAGCTATCTGTATACGGCCTTGCTGCTCATACTGTTTTCTCTGATAATCCGAGGAGTTGCAATTGAATTCAGGGGTAAGGTCGACAGCGATGGATGGAGAAAGGGATGGGACGCAGGCATTTTCCTTGGAAGTTTCCTGCCGTCATTACTGTTCGGGGTCGCTTTCGGGAATATCTTTCAGGGTATCCCGATGGATGCAGACGGTTATCACGGCACGTTGTTTACATTGCTGAACCCATACGGACTTCTGACCGGCGTTCTTTTTGTATTGTTGTTCATAGTGCACGGCTCTATATGGTTGGCAGTAAAAACTAACGGCGACCTCAGCAAACGGGCGTCTTCTTTTTCAGACAAGTCATGGTACGCGCTCCTTGTCGTTGCGGTATCATTTTTGGTCTATACCGCATTTGCGACTGACCTCTATGCAAACTATCTTAAGAATCCCGTTTGGTTTATCGTGCCTTCGGTCGCTGTCCTTTCACTGTTAGGAATAAAGCTGTTTTCATTGAAGCGCCAGTATCTCAAGGCCTTCTATTCTTCATGCCTGACTATTTTAACGGTCACATTTACAGGCGTTATAGGCCTTTATCCGAATCTGATACCTTCAAATATCGATAAAAACTATAGCCTGACGATCTTTAATTCATCCTCGAGCCCTTATACGCTGAAGATAATGACTGTAGTGGCGCTGCTGTTCGTGCCTGTTGTGATTGCATATCAGATATGGGTCTACAGGATCTTCAGGCAGAAGTTGACAGTCGATGAGGTGATGAGCGATAAAGAATCCTACTGATACCGGATTAATATATATTCAAGATGGAGGCAACTATGTCAAGAGAGGGGACTTATGTCAATAGTATGGACTGATGATCTGGCAACAGGTGTTGATGCTATCGATATTCAGCACAAAGAGCTCTTCAAAAGGATCGATAATCTGCTCGATTCATGCAGATTAGGAAAAGGCAGGGATGAGCTAAAAAATGTAATACAGTTTCTGGACGATTATGTGGTGACCCATTTTTCCGCTGAAGAAACCTATATGCAGAAATATTCTTACCCTGAATATCCAACTCATAGATCTCAGCATCTGGAGTTCACAAAAAATTTCACGGACATTAAAAAAGAGCTGGAAAGAGAAGGTGCAGGTGTGTATCTGGTCGTAACCATCAACCACGTGGTAGTAGACTGGCTCCAGAACCATATACGCAAAATGGATAAGGCGTTAGGCTCATTTCTGAAGACAAAGGTTTAATCCGGACAGATCCATGCATTGCTTTCAATGCCATCCGCCTGTCAGGATAAGCTTGTTCTATAACATACCGGAACATCTCATATAATGAAGTCCCGCGACATTCAGGTCTCGCTCTTTGAGATGAGCATGTGCCTTTCAAATGCCGTTGATCTGGTCAGTCACGCTCTTGTTGATCACCATAAGCGGGTAGCCTATATAGCATCGAGCATCGCTGTCGAGATGGGTCTATCTTTAGAGATACAAAAAGACCTTGTCATGGCAGGTCTGCTGCATGATATCGGCGCTATTTCTCTGAAGGAAAGGCTCGATGCCATGGATTTTGAACTGGACGCTACCCATCCGCATGCTGAACTGGGATACAGGCTTATCAAGACCTTTGAACCCTTCTCGGATATTGCTCCTCTGGTCCGTTATCATCATCTGTCGTGGAAGAATGGCGCTGCTTCTGTTTTCAGGGGGGAAAAGATACCTTTCGCCAGTCAGATACTGCACCTTGCTGACCGCACAGCTGTGCTTATAAATATGGAAGAGGAGATACTGAAACAGTCAATGAACATCTGTAAAAGGATCATGAATGACTCGGGAGAGAAATTCGTTCCTGAAATGGCTAATATCTTTCTGAGCATCTCAAGAAAAGAATCCTTCTGGTTCGATGTGGTCTCCTCGTCAATCAGCCAGATCATAGCGGAAAGCATAAGTGCCGCAACTATTGAGCTGAACATTGAAGAGCTTCTCAGTCTTGCCAGGCTTTTTGGGAAAATCATAGATTTCCGGAGCCGCTTTACTGCAACACACTCAAGCGGAGTCGCAGCCACTTCAGAGACGCTGGCAAAACTATCAGGATTATTAGGACAAGAATGCCGTCTGATAAAGATTGCGGGTTATCTTCATGATCTGGGCAAGCTCTCGATACCACCTGAAATTCTCGAAAAACCGGGGAAACTCTCGGCAACCGAGAATAATATCATCAAACATCATTCATACTATACTTTTCGCACCATCGAAACAGTCAAAGGGCTTGATATCATAAATGCATGGGCTTCTTT
>JAKAKQ010000292.1 GCA_021813425.1 Nitrospirota bacterium | reverse complement strand
TAACACAGTAAACTCATTGAACTTTATGGATTTGGTGGTTTATAATTATCAAAGAGTGCTTTTTAAAAGGCTTGGAACAAAATAAAATATAAAAAATATAACTAATTCCTTAAGGAGATTCAAACCATGATTAAACGAGGCTTTATTTTAGTTTTAGTTGTTATTTTAATGTCATTTTTCAGCATATCATTATCGTATGCAGGTTACTATGATAATTCCGGGATCTGGCACGATGAAGACCCGCCAAAGGAAGTGAAAAAGAAACCTAAAAAAGTAAAGGTCGAAGAGACAGAAGAGTCTGCAGGACCCACGGAATCCACTGATACTGAAGAGGTTAAATGGCCTCCATACCATGGCCCTAAAAAGAGGATCGCTGTTTCGAAGTTTGAAAATAAGGTCAAGGGAGTGTACGGAAATTGGAACCTCGGGGAAGGTATGGCAGAGATGCTGACGACTGAATTGATAAAGACCGGCCGGTTTGTTGTTGTTGAACGCCAGGCTTTGCAGGATATACTCGGGGAACAGGAACTCGGCCAGACGGGTATTGTTAAGAAAGAGACAGCCGCTAAAGTCGGTCAGGTGCTGGGCGCACAAATACTTGTCAGGGGAGTTGTGTCTGAATTTGAGCAGAATGAATCAGGGGGCGGAGGAGGCATCGGCTTCGGCGGCTTCAAGCTCGGGGCCAAATCATCCAATGCGCATGTGGCTGTTGACATCAGGCTGATCGATGCGACAACAGGGCAGGTCCTGCACTCTCATAATGCGGCAGGGACGGCTGAATCTTCAGGTATTTCTTTTGGTGTTTCAAAAGGAGATCTTGATTTCAATGCAGACAGTTTCAAGAATGCCCCTATCGGGCAGGCAACACGTCAGGCTATACATGATGCCATACGTTTCATTAACAAAACCATGGAAAAGATGCCCTTTACAGCCAAGGTAGTAAAGTCCGAAGGCAGCAAGATATATATAAATGCCGGTTCGTCAATGAATATAAAACCAGGCTTCAAATTTTATGCCTATTCAGTCGGGGAAGAGTTTGTCGACCCTGATACAGGGTTAAGACTCGGTGCGGATGAGAAACTTATCGGCACGGTAGAGGTGAGGGATGTACAGGACAAATATTCGATAGGGTACGTCACAACAGGCGGCGGCGCGCTCAAAAGGGGAGATGTCCTGAAGCTGCAATAAGGATCATCGCCTGAAAAATACTATAGTTCTACCAGCACAGGTTTATGCGTGAAAAGGATAAAGCTTTTTGTCTTTAATGAAAAAAGCCTGCTGCAGGCCTCGCTGTATATGCTCATCTGGAACCTGTATTTCTCCTTTAGTCCTTCTATCTCCTTATCGCCTACAGGGAAAGTCTTATAGTCATAGATAAAGGCTGTATCGCCTTTTATTATTATCCTGTCTATCCTTCCATTGTAGATCCTGTCTCCCTTCTGGAGGGTGAAAGGCAATTCCGAAAAGGAATTATCTTTTGGCGATATTATTTCGCCTGAAAGACCGGAGTCTTCAAGTTTCTTAAGATCATTAAGTATTATCTTTCTGTATTTGTCCATATGTTTCTTCAGCGATGGATCATTTGTGAGAATGGCTTCAATCCTGTCGTCTCTTTTCTTATAGTCGATAATGCCTTTTGATATCTCTTCGAAAAGCCTGTGAAAGATTATCCCGAGTGAGACCCAGTCATCTCCATGTTTTGTCCTTATCTCGATATCTTCCGTGACACTGACCCATTTTCCTGCCTTTGTAAAGGACGGAACCTCTTCGGTATAAACCGGCTCCGAAAAAAACTTTTTTGAATCATTGCTGAAAAGCACTCCGGATGGTTTTAAAGCAAATTCAGGATCCTTTTCATTTATTACATCAAATATATCTTTGAATGAATTCGTGCCGGAAATTGAACCAGGGAAAGCCCCTTCAATAAAAGAGAGTTTGCCCTTTATTTTCTGCTCACCATCATCCTCATTTTTAACAGCCCCTGACATGAAGAGATGGTCCATCGCCCTTGTGACAGCAACATAGAAAAGACGCTTCTCCTCTTCGGTCTCCTTTTCCCTGCGGAGCATGAAGAGATTGTTTCTGCGCCGTATGTCAGAGTCCTCCTCGTATGCAAATGTTATTCGGTTGTCAACCTCATCGATGAATACAGCGTCCCCCCTTGCAGCATTTGTTTCATCAAGAGAGGGCAGAAAGACAACCGGGAACTGAAGCCCCTTTGCTCCGTGTATCGTCATAATTTTTACAGCGTCCAGATTCTCCGAGTTCACGTTTGCCTTCGACTCATTGCTCTTTTTTGACTGTATAAGTTTTTCTTTTATCTCGATCCTGGACAGTCCTTCTGATTCATATTGTTCGAGAACTCTCAGGAACTTCTTTATGTTCGCATGTCGTTGCACCTCATGGAATATCCCCCAGCCTTTTGTCTCTGTCAGGAAATTCTCGATTAAGACGGTCATGGGCATATCATTTTTTTGAGAGAGGTACTTTTCAAGCAAGTCAAGCGCTGTTCTTAATCGTTTTGATTCTGATTTTCTAAGATTAACGAAGAGAGAAGCCTCTCTGCCTGACAGAAGATCAAAAAGCGATGAATCCGAAAAACCCAACAAAGGGCTTCTCAAAAGGACGAAAAGACTGAAATCGTCATTGGGGTCTGTTAAAAAAGATACAAGCTCTCTCAGGATGGCGACTTCCGGTTCGTCATAGAAGCCTATGCCGCCGACAACTATGTACGGGATATTATGTTCTCTGAAGGCGGTCTCGAACGAAGCAAGATGGGTCCTGTTCCTCATTAAAACCGCGATGTCCGAATAACGGCATTTCCTTTTGACGGCATCTGTGAATACGTCCGTATTGCCCGCTATCGAGAGGATCCTGTTTGACAGCAGGGATGCCTCTTTAGCTCGTGTCAGCTTGGAGTTCTTCTCATTTTCGAAGACGAGGAACCGGATGCTCCCTTCTCCTTCTCTTGTCGAAGAGAAAGGAGAATATTTTGTGCGCCACGATTCAACAGTCGAGCCTTTCATTAAATACTCAAACAGCTTGTTAGTGAAATTTATTATCTGAGGAAGGCTTCTGAAATTGTCTCTGGTCTCAAGATATATGGCCTCTTTTCCAAGCCATTCTTTGAGCCTTGATTTGACCTCATGGAAAACAGATACATTCGCTCCCCTGAACATGTAAATCGACTGTTTTTCATCACCGACAAGAAATATCGTTGGGGTTTTGCCCCCGGCCCTTTTTGCGCCAAGCCCTGACCGCCATTCTTCAGTAAGCTTGTCGATGACCCTCCACTGGATGGAACTGGTGTCCTGGAATTCGTCGATCAGGATGTGGTCTGTGTGCTCGTCAAAGGCATAAAGTATATTCAGCCACTCCGGGTTGGATGTTATCGCCCTGTAAGCAAGAATTTCCATATCATTGAAATCGATAGCGCGCAATTCCAGTTTTTTGCTCCTGTATTTCCGGAAGCATCTGCTGTAAAGCTCTATCAATTGACCTTCTCCAGGGCTAAGGTCCCCGAAGTCTTTTCCGAGGAGCAATTCAGAGTAAGGACGTCTGAAATGGATCGAATCAAGACTTCTGTATAATATATCCCATCCTTTCAGCCCTTTGAATTTAAGGTATTCAAAAAAGACCGAAGGGCTGTCCTTTTCGTCGCGCAGGGCGTCATATACGGATTCTGACCACAATTGAGAAGCTCTAAATTCATCGAGCACCTCGAGCGAAGGGTCAAGCCCGAGTTCCATCGCAAACCTTGTGATGAGTTTCCTGCAGAAGGCATGTATTGTCGTTATCCTCATCAGGGGTATTTTTTCTTTTATGCGCTCGAATATGTCCTTTTTCTCTTTCAGAAGGATATTCAATATCCGGTCTTTCATCTCTGCTGCAGCTTTTTCGGTAAATGTGATGGAAAGTATCTTTTCAGGCTCGGTGCCGTTTTCAAGGAGGCTTATATATCTTCGCGCAAGCCTTTCGGTCTTCCCTGAACCTGCAGGCGCAGATATGATCACACTTATTCTGGTATCAAGGTACTCATTCATACTGCAGTTCACCCTTTGAATTGATATAGGGACAGAATGGGGCCTCATTACAGCTTGAACAGTAAAAATCTTCTGCAGGCCTTGCATTGAAGCTCCCCTCTCTTATTTCATTAACAGTCTCTGCCAGAAACCTGAGACTGCCGGTTATATAATCGTCTATTGAATTTTTGTCCCTCTTTGTGGGGATCCATTTAATTTCGATATCTTTAAGGGAATAAATGCCTGCTTTTTCCACAGGCATTTCTTTTGATTTGAGCATAGCGGCATAAAGCGGCAGCTGCAGGTCTTTACCTTTTCTGATTATGTCAGAGCTGATGTTTACAGTGCCTGTCTTGTAATCGATTATACGGTATTGATTATCGCAGCGGTCTATCCTGTCTATTTTCCCTTTTAAAGATATCCCCGGCAGGACTTCTCCTCTGACATTCATCTCAAGCTCATAAGGCGTATAACCCTCATGCCTGAGTTCTGTTTCGATCTCTATTATTTCATGAAGGATTTCGATAAATGTCTCTTTAAAAAGAGATTTCCAGTAAGCTTCTATTGCATAATCCTTGATTATTACGTCGATGATCGTCGAGGCCTTCACTTTAACTGCATGTATATCATCAAGCGGTTCTTTAAGAAGGTCTTCCATAACCCTGTGTAAGATAGTGCCGAGCATCTTTGGTTCGATCTCATATTCGGTTGTTTGTGACGCCTGAAGGTCCAGGACTTTCTCGATGAAGAACCTCCTCGGGCATTTCCTGAAATAATCTATGTCTGTTACCCTCAAGGGCATTGAAAGCTGCTTCCCAAGCAATTTACCCATTGTCCTGTTGTCGAGATGTATCTCCCTTATAGAGTCTGAAAGTTTCCCGCTACCTTCCCTTACCTGCAGTTCCTCAACAGAAAAGATGCCGAATACCTTCTCAGGGATTTCCCTTCCCCACGGAAGATACGGTGAGGGGAGAAAGAGCTTGTCCCCTTCTATTGCCGGGTAAGAAAGATGGATATTCTCTGAGGAGCCTGTAATCCTGAAGAAATTCAGCTTCTGGACCGCAAGGTATTTATTAAGGTTGATCAAGCCGTATTCAGTCCGCACGCTGTCCGGAAGTATATGGTCTAAAGGCGGTTTGGAAGGGATATCCCCGTCTTTTAATCCGCAGAAATAAAGATAATCAGGTTCGAGTCCTCTTGTTTCAAAGAAGTCCATTATCTGGATGCCTTCGTCTTCATGCTGATATTCCGCGGAACCGAGAATATGTCTTAAGAATTCCGTATATCTTTTGAGAGAGATGGTTTTTTCACCTGATAATCCCGGAATGATATCGATTATCTCCATCGCATTATTCAGGGCATCAGAGTTATCCTGCCCTGCCTCGAAATGCAGTTCCGACAAAACACTGTCGATCTCGGCATGGAAAATAACAGGACTTGCAGAATCTTTCAATCTTATTAATCTTTCGAGAATACTGAAGATCCGGTTCAGCCCGTTCTTAACAGAACTTGAAATGGCCTTGTCTTCGATTACAGAACTCAGGTTTTCCCATGATTCCCTGCCTCTAATGATACCGGACTTTAAAGATATGGCTGGTATCTGTTCCCTCAGCATATCGGGAATGATCTTGAAACAGGATGAGTTTAAGACCGATGTGAACTTAAGTCTCGGAAAATCATCGGCTATTGACTCAAGCAGGAACAGAAGATCTCTTAAAGGAGCTTTTTGTGAAAGAGGTTTTCGGGTAGAAATAGTGAAGGGCAGCCCGTATCTTTTAAAGACCCTTTCAGCAAGTCCCGTGTATGAAGAGATCTTTGGGAAAGTTACAATGATAGAATCTTCTGCCTTTAATTTTCCCGTGATATGCAGATTTTTAATATGCCTTGCAATGCCCTCGACCTCATCTTCGATGCTGTTGTATTTTATATAAGATAGATCGACTTCCGAGTTGTGCTTTAAATGCTCTTCTGTAACGGTGAAACTGCTTTTGATAAAATCGCTTAAACCGCCGGCAATCCTGGTAATATCATCCGGTAATGCAATCAGTGTCTGTCCGGCTTTCTTAATCAACTCTGCGAAAAGGTTTTTCTCAGAGGTTGTCATGTCATAGAAACCATCTGCAACCAGCACAGGGAATATATCTGTTAACCCTTTGACATGTAACCGGCCGAGATTAAGGATATCATCCTCATCATAGTATTTAGAGTATGAAAGTTCGTCCTGGTATTTTTCGAATATGTCCATGGCTCCATCGAGTCTCTTTAGTGCATCTTCCGGGATACCTGCTTTTTTGAAGATACCTGTCAGGTCATGCCGGATCTCGGTTAATTTTTTTGAAGGGTGGTGCTGTTTAAGTTCCATCAGGAGCTCCGACAGCATGCTGGAATATCCGATGCTGTGACCCGAGATCCCGGATATCAGGAGCGGAGCTGATATCCGGGGCAGATATCTGCCCGGCATCTCAATATCAAAAAGATATTTCGAAAGCTGTTTAAGGGTAAAAAACCTTGGTGGTATGTAAGGGCTTTTTATCAAAGCATGAAACCGTTTCCGGGCGTCAATTAATTTCACGGGTGTCGGAGCTATATAGAGGATATTCGAATAGTCAGGCCACTGGATATCCTTCACAGCCTCCTTAAGAAGATGTTCGGTGGAACCCCTGTGATTAAGGGGGACGTGAAAGAGCTTGATCTTTCTCCCTTCGCCTCCAGCCATTATTTAGAATAATGCATTTGCTGATATGTATTCAAATGGAGAATCGCGGGGTGACTATAAACTTAAAAACAGTTGACATGCCGGAGAGGCGTATAGTAATTTTATCGATGAGATATTTAAAATGATGAAACGAATATATATTGTCAATACAATCCTGATCCTTGTCGTGATGAGTATATCCACGGTATCTGCTGATGTCCTTGCATTATCCGATGGTTTAAGACTTTCGATAGAGAACAGCAGGGTCTTAAAAATGGCAGGGTATGAAGAGGCGGTATCAGAGGCCGAAACGCTTGTTTCGAGATCAAAGATGTTGCCGGTCATCAACGCATCGTTGGGCCAGACATCGCTTGCACACCAGCCTTCTGCAATATTCGGCCAGCAGACGGTTCCGGTTTCAGAGAAGAATTTCCTTTCGTACAGCCTGAGTATTCAGCAGACGCTGTATGACTTCAGAGGAAATGCTTCAAAATATGAGGCAAGCAAAATGGTCCTCAATACAAAAAAACTTGATACCATAAGGATCAGGAACCTTGTTGCGATCGATTTTGTACTTATCTACCTTGAGCTTCTTGAATCGGAGAAGATGCTGTCTGTTGCCGGAAAGGAAGTTGAGAGGCTTGAATCCCATCTCCGCAATGCAAGGAACATGTATGAAGAAGGTGTTATAACAAAGAATGACCTGCTTCAGGCCGAGGTAAGGATATCAGATGCAAGGCAGAAGCTGCTGACAGCAAAGAACCTCAGGACTATAACTGCGGCAAGGCTTAACAATGCCATTCAAAGACCGTTGAATACAGAAATACAGGTGATGGAAATACAGTCTGCATCGACAGATTTATCAGATATGGAAATTGAAAAGGCATGGGAGACCGCCGTGTCACAGAGGGCTGAGATAAAGATCGTTGATGAAACATTGAAGTCACTGGGTTTGGAAGAAAAATCCAGAAGGTCCGAATACTTCCCGAGACTTTTCGTGAAGGGAGGCTATGACTATACGGAAAACAGATACCAGCTTCATCAGGGAAACTGGTCACTGACCCTCGGTATGAGCATTAATCTTTTCAGCGGCGGCAGCACAGGGGCAGAAGTAGCAAAGATAGAAAATCAGAAACTTAAACTGCTCGAACAGAGAAATAAACTCGTAGACGAGATAAAGGTAGAGGTCGAGAAATATATACTCGATGCAAAGACCGCGAAGGAGAGGGTATATATGGCGACAGGCGTAGTTCAGCAGGCAGAGGAGAACCTCAGGATAAACAGATTAAAATACGAAGAAGGTGTCGGCACCGCAACGGATGTTCTCGATGCGGTTTCACTCCTGACAATAGCCGAAACCAATTTTTACAGGTCTCTCTATGATCTGAGAAAGGCAGAGGCAGCTGTTTTATACTCAATTGGAAAAGAAATATCGGAGGTTTATAAGTAAATGGAAGATATAAAACAGACAACAAACAACCACAGAAGAAAATTTATTGCCCTGGCTGTATTTTCCGTTGTCGGCATTATAGGGATAATCACAATCTATTTTTATATGCAGTATAAAAGCACCCATATTACTACAGATGATGCATTTGTCGAGGGCAGGGTGCATACAGTTGCTTTCAAGGTGCCAGGGACCCTGAAAGGCATATATGTTACTGATAATCAATTCGTAAAAAAGGGAGATCTTATAGCTGAGATAGATATGGCTGATTATGATGTAAGGGTAAAAGAGGCTGAATCTGCCATGAATGCTGAAAGGGCGAAGCTTGCTGAGGTACGGGCAGGGATTGAAGTGGCGAAAAAGCAGCTTTCAGAAACGAATTACAAAGTAAAGTCGGCAAAGGCCAACCTTGAAGTTCAGGAAGCCAATCTGAAGCAGGCAGAGACAGATATAAAGAGGGCTGAGAATCTCTTTAGGAAAGATGCTGTATCAAAGGAACGATATGAGAAGACAAAGACAGGCTATGATGTTAATGTTGCGCTGGTCAAGGCCGCCAGAGAGCAGTTGAGGCAATCCGAGGCATCTCTTGAGACACAGAATGCAATAATAAAACAGGCAGAATCAGCATTGCAGTCCCAGACCTCGGTAGTTAAACAGAAGGAAGCCGTTCTTAATGCAGCTGAGCTAAACAGGGATTATTCGAAGATCCATGCGTCTTCAGACGGATATGTGACAAAAAAATCAGTTGAGGTCGGGAACCAGATCAAGACAGGGCAACCGCTGATGGCGATCGTGCCGCTCGATGATATATGGGTGATAGCAAACTACAAGGAGACACAGCTCGGCAAGGTAAAGCCGGGACAGAAGGTTGAGATAAAGGTTGATACATATTCCGGGAAGAAGTTTTACGGGAAGATAGATAGTATAATGGCAGGTACGGGTTCTGCATTTTCACTTTTTCCTCCGGAAAATGCCACAGGGAATTTTGTGAAGGTAGTGCAGAGGATCCCGGTCAAGATAGTCCTCGATAAGAATACAGACCCATCCCATGTTCTGAGGGTAGGGATGTCTGTTGAACCAACGATAATTATCGAAAAATGAATAAATGGATCGTTGCCTTGACAGTGATGCTTCCCACGCTGATCGAGATTATCGATACTTCAGTGGTAAACGTATCACTAGACCACATCCGCGGAAGCCTGTCTGCTGGAATCGATGAGTCCACATGGACAATAACCTCATACCTTGTATCCAATGCGATTATCATCCCGATGACAGGATGGCTCAGCAGGATATTCGGGAGAAAGCGCTATCTCATGTTCTCCCTGACTCTCTTTACCCTCAGCTCGCTTCTCTGCGGCGCTGCTTGGAGCCTGCAGAGCCTTGTATTTTTCAGGATCCTGCAGGGCATCGGCGGTGGCGCGCTCCAGCCCATATCCCAGTCCATTCTCCTTGAGACATTTCCGAGAAAACAGCATGGCATGGCGATGGCGATATTCGGCGTCGGCATTATGTTCGGCCCTATCGTAGGCCCCCTTCTCGGAGGATGGATTACAGACAACTGGTCATGGCACTGGATATTCTTCATAAATATACCTATAGGGGTAATCTCTATCCTGATGGTCTTGTTTTTTATAATAGACCCGCCTTACATGCAGCGTATGAAGATGAGGATCGATTACTGGGGACTTGCCCTCCTTGCTATAGGGCTTGGGAGCCTTCAGATTGTCCTTGATAAGGGACAGATGGAGGACTGGTTTTCATCCGGCTTCATAACATGGCTCAGCATTATCTCTGCAGCATCACTGATACTTTTTGTTATAGTAGAGTTTTTTGCAGAACACCCTATAGTTAATTTAAAGACGTTCAGGAATGTTTCGTTCAGCACAGGCTGCATTGTAATGTTCTTTGCCTTTTTCAATCTCTTCGGCAGTATTGTGCTCCTGCCGATTTATCTGCAGACACTAATGGGATATACGGCAACACTGGCAGGCATGGTGCTTGGGCCGGGAGGTATTGCAACACTGATCGCCATGCCGATTGCAGGGAGGCTTGTCACAAAGATGAATCCGAAGGCCCTTCTCGCATTCGGAGTAATCGTCTCTGCCTATTCCACGCATCTGATGTCACAGTTTAATCTGCTCGCTGATTTCGATACTGTTATCTGGCCGAGGATCGTGCTCGGTGTCGGCATGGGGTTTCTCTTCATCCCCCTTACAACCATGACGATGTCGAGTGTAAAAAAAGAGGATATGGGGAATGCCTCTTCTATCTATAACCTTCTCAGGAACCTCGGTGGAAGTTTTGGAGTGGCCTTTGTTACAACGATCCTTGCCAGAAGGGCGCAATTTCATCAGGTCCATCTTGTAGATCATCTCACACCGTTTGACAGGAATTATCAGATTGCCGAACATAATACATTAAATGCTCTGCAATACAGAGGTATTGAATCAGGTGTCGCTGATCAGGGGAGCATAGGCATAATCTATAATAAACTTCTCAGAGAGGCATCAATGATGTCATTCAATGATGCATTTTATCTTTTAAGCCTTTTTATGATACTTATCCTTCCCCTTATTTTCATGATGAGAAGGGCTAAGAGTGAAGCTCCCTCCGGGATGCATTAAAATGAACTGATCTTATAACCCTGATATCTTTAGGAGCCGAAAATGAAACGATTGCAGAAATTTCGATTAAAGGCAACTCATGACAGATGGAATCTCAGGAAACTCTTTGAAGATGATGACGACCCGCGCATTGAAGAGAAAAGAGAGGCAGTTGAAGAGAAGAGCTATGATTTTATTAATAAGTGGAAAACCCGGAAGGATTATCTTTCCGATCCTGCTGTACTCAAAGAAGCGCTGGGCGAATATGAAGCATGGAAAAGGTATTACGGTCCTGATGGCGACGAGGGGTATTATTTCTGGCTCCGCACCCAGCAGGACCAAAACAATCCGGTTCTCAAGGCAAAATTCAACAAGATAGAAGAATTCAGCCGGAGGATCGAAAATGATATCCAGTTCTTTCAGATGAGGGTCGCCAAGATACCATTAAAACGACAGGAGAAATTTCTACAATACAGGGGATTGAGGGATTACAGGCACTTCCTTGAACGGATATTTGCAGAATCAAAGTACCTCCTGAGCGAACCCGAGGAAAAGATACTGAACCTCAAGACATCCACTTCATATTCCAACTGGGTGAAGATGACATCAGGTTTTCTTGCTAAGGAAGAAAGAAAGGTGATTTCCGAAGACGGTATGAGTGAGGAAAAGAACTTCTCAGAGATACTGAGCATTATGAACAGCAGGAAAAAAAAGACCAGGGACTCCGCTGCAGATGCGTTCAACGATATATTGAGGAAAAATGTTGATGTTGCAGAAACAGAAATCAACTCTATACTTTCCAATAAGAAGGTTGATGATGAGCTGAGGAAAGTATCAAGGCCTGACCTGACCAGACATATCCACGACGATATAGAGAGCGAAACAGTCGATGCACTTCTGGAGTCTGTGTCGGGCAGGTTTTATATCCCGTCACGCTATTACAGACTTAAGGCAAAACTTATGGGAGTAAAGAAACTGAAATACCATGAGAGGAATGTTGAATACGGAGACTTTGACGAAAAATATCCTTACAATAAATCCATAAAACTCGTATATAAGGTATTCGGAAATCTTGATGCTGAGTTCGCTGATATACTTGCCGGTTTTATAGAAAACGGACAATTCGATGTATATCCCCGCAAGGGTAAGGCAAACGGTGCGTTCTGCGCCCATAATTTTTTGTCCCAGCCTACCTATATCCTCCTCAATCATGCAGATAAACTGAGTGATGTGCTTACATTGGCCCATGAACTCGGACACGGAATCAACAACGAACTTATAAAAGAAAAACAGAACGCCCTGAATTTCGGAACGCCAACTTCTACAGCAGAGGTCGCCAGCACTTTCATGGAGGATTTTGTACTGAAAGAAATACTCAGGAACGCAGGCGATGAGTTGAGGTTTTCCATTATGATGAAGAAGTTGAATGACGATGTCTCTACAATATTCAGACAGGCGGCATGCTACAGATTCGAGCAGGAGCTTCACCAGGAATTCAGGAATAAGGGATATCTGTCTAAAGATGAGATAGGGAAATTATTCAGGAAACACATGTCGGCGTACATGGGTGATTCTGTCGAACAGTCAGAAGGTTCCGAGAACTGGTGGGTCTACTGGAGCCATATCCGCAGCTTTTTTTATGTCTACTCATATGCAAGCGGACTTCTGATCTCCAAGTCCCTTCAGAAGTCGGTCAGGGATGATCCTGGATTTATCGATAAGGTCAAGGTTTTTTTATCAGCAGGGCTGTCTGATTCCCCCAAAAATATTTTTATGGAACTAGGCATCGATATTTCGGACAATGGATTCTGGAACAGGGGGCTTGATGAAGTCGAAGGCCTGCTGGAAGAGACCACTGCACTGGCAAAGAAGCTTGGGAAGATTTAACCCTATTTTTTCTTTTTGGTGTGGTTCCAGCCTTTGGGTTTTATACCGCAGAATACCCTGCAGTGCTCGTTGATTAGGAAACGGACCTCCTTCGGGGTATCGACAAGTGAGAACAGCGCAAAGTCTTCCCTGCCGATAGTGCTGTTTGGCACAAGGGTATCCTTCATCCAGTCTATAAGTCCCTTCCAGTATTCTTTGCCATAGAGTATAACGGGGAATGACTGTATCCTTTTGGTCTGGACAAGGGTTAATGACTCGAAGAGTTCGTCCATCGTGCCGAATCCGCCGGGGAAGATTATGAAGGCCATGGCATATTTAACGAACATGAGTTTTCTTATGAAGAAATAACGGAAGAAAAGGCTGATGTCCTGGTACTTATTAGGGATCTGCTCAGCGGGAATTTCTATGTTAAGCCCGACTGAATGTGCCTTGCCCTTTTTAGCGCCTTTGTTTGCGCCTTCCATTATCCCGGGCCCGCCGCCTGTTATTACTGCAAAACCATCATCAGCAAGCATCTTTGCAACTGTTACCGCATCATCATAATATTTATTCCCCGGGGAGAGCCTTGAGCTTCCGAATATAGTTACAGCCGGTCCAAGCTCATGTAATGTCTCGAACCCCTCCACAAGCTCTGACTGGATCCTGAATACGCGCCACGTTTCAGATGTCTTTAAATCTTCCATCGTTGATATTACTCCTGTTTATTTATTTAGTGTTTGTCCATAAACTAAACATGTTTGTCATTCCCGCAAGTGAAGCGCGTCGGGAATCCTTCTCCAGAAAAGATTCCGGACAAGCCGGAAAGACAGATAAAGGGCAAATGAGCCGATTTATGAACAGACTCTATTTTAAAGCTTTAATTCTTTCAGCAGTCTTTTGAAGTCAAATTCCTTTTCAACGATCTCTTTGGTCTTTAGCACCTTTTTCTGTTCCCTTATCCTTATCTTGCCGAGCACTGATTCTATCTTCTCTACAGTTGTGAAGGTATCCTCATTAATAGAAATAATCGGAACATTCTTCATCTTTGCCTTGCCTATTATGACATCGTTTGTGTACAACCCTCCTGTTAGTATAATACATTTTGTCGATGTTTCGAGGGCAGCCAGTTGAATGTCGGACCTGTGTGCGCCTGTAATAACAGCCTTGTTTGCAGTTCTTCTGAAATATTTCAGAGCGCTGTCAACATCCATCGCCCCGATAGAAAAATTCTCTATAAATTCATCAAGGCCTTCTTCGCAGCAGAGGACATTACCGTTCAGTATCTCGTTTAACTGGCGTACTGTGATCGAATCAAGAAGTATATCCCTGTGAAGAGAGGCAAAGACATTTATCCCCTTTTTTTCGAGGAACGGCTTTACAGATTTTATTACATGATCAAGCGCGCTCTGGGGCACTTTGTTTATTACGGCGCCGATAAAGTTGTTTCCTAAAAGCTCCCTTGCGCCTAAAATGGAATCTATCGAGCTGTCGCCGTTCCATGGTTCAACCAGGAGTGTCTTCGCATTCGCATGGTTGATGATCTTCATTGCGTTTATCCCGAATAAAGAGCCTTCGAAAAGGTCTGCAGCCCCGCCTATCATAACGACGTCCCTGTCTTTTATCGACGCCAGGGCCCTTTTTATATTGCCGAATTTATCGGATGGTTTGCCTTTAAGCACACTGTTCTGGACCTCGAATGTTACAACAAAAGGAGATACGACATCGGGAGGGTCCTGGATATCCAGTGCCTTTCGCATGAATTCAGCATCTGCATCTATAAAATCATTCTTATGCCTTAATGGTATCTTGCCGAATGGTTTGATATAACCTATCTTATAGCCTGCATCTTTTAACATGAGGCCGAGGCCGAGGGTGATAAGGCTTTTTCCCGAAAAGCCCGACATCGAGGCGATGTATAAATGTACCATTTAAGCTCCTCCTTTATTTTCATGGCTTATTATAATCCTTGCGTCAAGCGCTACAGCGCCTTTTTCGTATACGACAAGAGGGTTTATGTCCAGTTCTTGGATGACATGGAAGTCGGTTGAGAGGTTGGAAAGCCTGATTATGCTGTCAATGATCGAATCAATGTCTGCCGGCTTTTCACCCCGTGCGCCTTTCAGAAGCGGATACGTCCTTATCTCCTGTATCATCTCACGGGCGTCAGACTCTGTTACAGGCACTATCCTGAATGAGACGTCTTTGAGTATCTCGACATAGATTCCGCCGAGACCGAACATTATCATATGGCCGAATGTCCTGTCATATGTTATTCCGAGTATGACCTCCTTGCCTTTCGGAAGCATTTCATAAACTGTGACGCCGTTTATGAAAGCAGAAGGCATGAACCTTCTTGCGTTTATTGTTATCTCTGTAAAGGCGTCTTCCGCCTCTTTTTTGGAATTTATCCCGACCCTGACCCCTCCTATATCTGTTTTATGCAGGATGTCAGGAGAAGATATCTTCATAACAACAGGGAAACCTATTTTAGAGGCTGCTGCCGATGCCTCTTTAGGTGTAGTTGAAAGGGATTTTTCAGGGAACTTAAAGCCGTATTGAGAGAGTATCTCCCTTGAATCATCCTCTGCAAACTGGAATTGGTTACGCCCAAACGCATCATTGATCTTCTCTGATACAGCTTCTTTATCTGCGTTTATCTTTATAAGAGGGTTCTCTTCCTTGATTTTCCATGACCAGTGGTCAAACAATCTCTTGAATGCCTTTACTGCAGGCTCAGGATAAGAAAAGTTCGGTATGGAGGACAATTTAAGCGTTTGCACGGAACTGCGGACGCGTCCTTCTCCCATGAAGCTTGTTATGAATGGTTTTTCGGATCTCTTCGATGCATTTATGACCACCTGTGCCGTATCTTCTACATTGATCATTGACTGCGGTGTAAGGATAATAAGGAAGCCGTCAACATTCGGATCGTTCATCGCATTGTCGAGGACCGCGGAATATCTGTCTGAAGTGGCATCGCCGATTATATCAACAGGATTATAAAGAGATGCGTTTTTAGGCAAAAGGGCTGAGAGAATATTTGTTGTTTCCCTTGAAAGCTGCGGCAGATTGATCCCGAGTTTCTCTGCTGTGTCGGCAGCGATTATCCCCGGACCTCCGGCATTTGTCACGATCAGGAGTTTGTTGCCCTGAGGGAGCTTTTTTGAGTTGAAGGCCATGGCCGTCTCGAACAGGTCCTCGATCCCGTCTGCCCTAATTATTCCCGTCTGTTTGAAGGCGGCATTAAATGCATTTTCAGAGCCTGCAAGCGCGCCGGTATGGGATGAGGCTGCTCTTGCACCGGCCTGTGTCCCGCCTGATTTCACCAGGATTATAGGTTTGGCTTTAGTCGCTTTTTTGGCGATCTGCAAAAACTTCCTGCCTTCAACCACATCCTCGATATAGCCGAGAATAATGTCTGTTTCAGGGTCGTTTATAAAATATTCGATAAAGTCTGTTTCATTAAGGTCTGCCTTATTGCCGAGACTTATGAACTTTGAAAACCCGACCTTGTTTCCGATAGCCCAGTCGAGTATTGCTATGCCGAGCGCTCCTGATTGGGAAAAGAATGCAAGCCTTCCCTTTGGGAGCATTCCTGCTGCGAATGTGGCGTTGATGTTGTTAGAGGTATTTATGACTCCAAGACAGTTTGGCCCGAGGAGCCTTATCCCGCTTTCCCGGACAATCGATTTGAGTTCTTCTTCGAGCATTATCCCGGCTGAGCCCGCTTCCTTGAACCCGGCGCTTATTATGACCGCTGATTTTACGCCTTTTGTTATACAGTCCCTCACACATTGCGGCACCATATGGGCAGGGATTGCTATTACGGAAAGGTCTACGTTCTTGTTGATATCGAGAATATTCGGATATGCCTTGATGCCTAATATTTCGTCTGCCTTCGGGTTTACAGGCAATATTTCCCCGCTGTATCCAAATCTACTGATGTTGTTAAGGACTGCGTACCCGACTTTTTTGGGGTCTGCTGATGCGCCGATGACCGCTATAGACTGTGGATAAAATAGTGAGTCAAGCACAATAAAATGATACTAAAGAATGTATTGAATGGCAAGGGGAATTCTACCTAAACAAAGCAAAAAATACTTCAAAAACAGACGGGGACGATGAAAAATACCTTGCCTGCAACACATTACAGCCCTTCAGTTAGGCCAGCCAACCTTCTTTCAGAAAGCACAATGAGTTAAAAACAGCATTTATGTGAATTATATTGAATCTTGTTGTCATTGCAAGGATTTTTCAGCGTTTCTGTCTGTTTTTTTGCAATTGATGAGTCTATTTTCTCGCTTTCTTTATTCCGTGAAAATATTCGCTGCCGGCGCCCGGATAAAATTTGCGCTCTTTTTCAGGTGTCGGCCTGTCTACCCTCGGCCATTTATCAGCCTGAGGCTCAGGGCCTTCTTTTGCAAAAGCAGAAGGTGAAGAATCCAGCATCTTCGGGTCTTTTCTGACATCTATACTTTTGACATTACAGCTGAATTCGATAGGGATGCCGTTCGGGTCAAAGGCATAGATGGAATGGATAAAACCATGATCGATGACCTCGGAGACCCATACATCGGCAGCAGAGAGCTTATCTTTCAGTTCCCACAGTTCGTCTTCTGTTTCGACCCCGAATGAGACATGATCGAATATGAACGGCCCTGAAACAGGGCGGCCATGCTCTTTTTCAGGGGCAGGCTCTATCTTCGGCCACTCAAAAAACGCGATCATATCGTCGTCTGATATCTCGAAGAAATAGTGCCTGTATCCCGGATATCCCAGCCCGGCAACCAGCCTCATTCCGAGAAGGTCTCTCCAGAAACGTATTGTTGCGTCCATGTCCCCGGTTGCCATTGCCAGATGGTTGATGCCGTTGAATTTAATCATCGAAGTTTTCCACTTATTTTCTTCTAATCCCGACTTTTATGCTATTGCTCTGATTTTCTCATCTGCTAAATGTTGGTCACCAAGATTAACATGCTTCAGCAAAATCAAAAACAGGCACTTCGAGTCTTTTAACAGGTTTAAACTTATCTTTTGCGAACTTCAATAACTCATCAGTTACATCGGGAGAATAAGTCTTCTCACCACAACGTTCACAAACTTCTGCGGGGACATGTTCTACCAGAAAATACTTTCCTTCTTCCTCATAGCTAAAAGTCACCGACATATGCTTTGTCTCACCGCCACAAAAAACACATTTCATGTTTTTTTCCTCCTAATTCTATAATCTATCCATTCGGTCTCATCCGGATCATAGGCTGTAATAACAATAACCGTTGGCGGAAGTGAAAGCTGAACATGAAGATGTCTACCAGCTTTTGACCTCCCATAAATAAGACAGCTTGGCGAATATTTGTCATCAGGATATTCTTCTATAATCTCTCCAGACAATATCGCTTCTTCTACCCCAGATCGAGCAATAGACCTTTTGATCATCCTTTTTACGGCGTGATCAGAGAAGCGATATTCTCCCATGCCTATTATAACTCGAATACCTTCAACTTCCATGCTTCTATTCTACCACATTACTTTGGTGACCGATGAGCTTCTCGTCAATAAACGAACCCCAATTCTAACATTGTCATATTGATACTCTGCTGACAGTTACCCCATAAATCCTCCGATTTAAAAAGATCGATTTATTTAGGTGATTCTATTCCCTGGCAGTTTATGCTGTCAATAAATAAAATTAAGCTTGAGTATCCATTCACAGAATATAAACAGGCGTGGTATTTTAACGGCTTTTATTCTGCGCTATCTGATGTGTGCTGAACGTTTTGATTTTTCAAGGCGACGCCGCATTTCATCCGAAGAAATTCCGCCAGCGGTTTTTTGCTTTGCCCGTGAACGCTCTATGAGTGCAATAAACTTTGGATTACTACTTAAAGATACGGTTTCGATATCGGCATTTATTATACTGACCAAAGCTGCTACCGGTTTGCCTTTTTTTGTAATAATCACCGGTTCCTTTTTAATTTTTTTTGTATAATCAGAGAGCGGCAAGATAGCTTTTGCAAAGTCAACAGTCTTCATAATTTTATCACCTCTTTACCAATTCTAACATTGTTTCTATCTTTGATTCCAACAGCACGGACATAAACAACATGTTCAGGCTTATCCTTGATATCGTAATAAACGCGAAGATCGCCGATTCGTAACTCCCAGGGAGCAAGCGGGTTAGGCCGCATAGGTTTCCTGTTTCTGGTTTCAACAGAGGGTTGATATTGCAGTTGCTTTTCCACCATATCCAGTACTGTCATCTGCTGGCGCGCTGTCAGCGCACGAAAATGATCTTCAGTCTCCGGAGAATATTCAATGTGGTATTTCAAATAATATTTCTTTTCCTTTCAATAATTCATCCACTGTCATATCAATGCATGCTCTGCTGACAGTTACCCCATAAATCCCCCGATTCAAAAGATCGATTTATTCAGGTAATTCTATTCCCTGGCCGTTTATGCTGTCAATAAGAAACTTTTTTCTAAATTTTTATTGAGATTAATTCATCATCACGTTAATATAAATACACCAATATTTAGGAGGTACAGATGGTAGTCGGCAAACCATTTCTAACTGTTGAGCAGATAAACAAGAAGGTCAAAGAGCTTGCAGACAGGATATCGGATGATTACGAGGGGAAGAACCTGCTTGCAGTCGGCATCCTGAAAGGGGCATTTGTATTCTTCAGCGATATTGTAAGGCTTATAAGGGTCCCCCTGTATATCGATTTCCTCGTTGCCTCGAGCTATATCAAATCAGATACATCAGGCCAGGTCAGGATCTATTATGACATCAGGGAGGAGATCGCTGATAAGGACGTGCTTCTTATTGAAGATATCGTGGATACAGGCATTACACTTAATTACATAAGAGAGAGGATACTGATGAAAGGGCCGAAGAGCCTTAAGATATGCACATTCCTCGATAAGAAGGAGCGAAGACAGACCGATGTCCCTCTCGATTATGTCGGGTTTGAGATACCGAATGAGTTTGTTGTCGGATATGGTCTGGATTATGACAATAAATTCAGAAACCTTCCCTATATTTCTGTTTTTAAAAAGACTGCGTAATCTCCCGGAGGAAATAAAATGTATACATTAACCGTTGAAGTTGGTTTTTCTGCTGCACATCAGTTAAGAGGTTATAAAGGCAAATGCGAGCATATGCATGGGCACAACTGGAGGGTGCTGGTCACTGTCACGGCAGACAGGCTAAATGAGATAGATATCGCAATAGACTTCCATGATTTAAAAAAGCTCGCCAACGAGGTCATCTTGCCCCTTGACCATTCTTTTTTAAATGAAATATTCCCGTTTACGGAAAAGAACCCGTCTTCTGAAAATGTCGCAAAGTGGATCTATGATTCCATGAAGAAAAAAATAAATTATGACTATATCAGGGTTGCAGAGGTGTCTGTGTGGGAATCAGATACCGCATCAGCTACTTATTATGAAGATTGATATCGACTTTGCCGTTGATTTAGTTTCAAAGGCGCGTAAGAGCGGGGCTGACCTGGCAGAGGTATTCATCAAGTCCTCAAAGAATCTTTCTGTCGAGATAAAAGACCAGGTTGTTGACTCTCTTGAGTCTTCTTTTAGCTTCGGTTATTCGCTTCGCATTAAAAAACAGGGGCGTCCCGGCTTTTCCTATTCGACTGACATAAACGACAGGGATTCTGTAATAAAAAATGCGATAGAGGCTGCAGATTATTCTGATGAAGATATCTATATTGACCTGCCGGAATCATCGGATTTAATGGATGTGGAGATATTCGATGCTGCATTAAGTGATATAAATGAAGATGATGCTATAAGAAAAACTATGCTTCTTGAAAAGTCCGCATATGATGAAGACAGACAGATCAAAAAAGTGAGAAAGGCCTCAGGGTCTTTCACATCGGCTGAGACCGCAATTGTAAATTCAAAGGGTGTCGAAACAAAGTATCAATCAACATCATCTTCTGCTCAGATCATGGTGGTTGCCGAAGAGGGTGGTGAAAGCCAGTCAGGGTGGGATTTCGAAGGCTCAAGATTTCTTCAGGACATATCTTTTGAAGGCATAGGCAGAAACGCAGCCAGAAGGGCAATCCAGCTCCTCGGTTCAAGAAAGATCGAAAAGGCAAAGGCATATGTCATATTGGACAACTCTGTTACAGTTGACTTTCTGGGTATATTTGCCTCTTCCCTTTCTTCAGATGCCGTGCAGAAGGGAAAGTCCCTGTTAAAAGACAGACTGAATAAGAAGGTCATGAGTTCAAAGATAAACATTATTGACAGCGGGCTTTTAAAGGGGAGGTTGGGGAGCAAGCCGGTTGATGATGAAGGAGTGCCTGTCAAAGAAAAGACACTGATAAGAGAAGGAGTTCTGCAGTCTTTTATTTATAACACCTATACAGCCAAAAAAGGCGGTACTGTCTCAACAGGGAATGCTGTAAGAGGGAGTTTTGCGTCATTGCCATCAGTCGGGATAACCAATCTTTTTATGGAGCCTGCCTCAAGTCCATATAGTGTTCCAGAAAATAAACTCTTCAGTTCGATCGACAGGGGACTTTATATCGTTGATGCGATGGGAGTCCATACTGCCAATCCGATATCAGGGGAGTTTTCTGTTGGCGTGACAGGTCTCTGGATAGAAAAAGGAGAGGTGAAATTCCCTGTCAAAGAGGCGGTTATATCAGGCAATATACTTGAATTCTTCGATAAGATCGAGGCTGTTGGAGATGATTTGAGATTCTATGGCAATATCGGAGCCCCGAGCCTTATAATCTCTGAAACGGATATCAGTGCTTAAACAGGATGATTCATAAACTATGATAATAACGAAAGGACATAGTATCCTCGCTCATTCTCGCTACGCTCCGAGGTATTTGTCCTCTTTATTTATCAGAAATTCCTCCTTAATAAAGGGGGAATAAGGGGGTTGTGGAATATCGGCCAAATAAAGCCGCTCAGATACTATGTCCTTTCTGTTGTCAGGAAAATTTATGAATTATGAAGGCTGAAAAACTCTGGAGTTGATTATGAAAGTCGCCATGTATTACGGGGAAAATGATATCAGGCTTGAGGAGATGCCTGTCCCTGAGATCGGGAATGGAGAACTGCTTATCCGTATAGTCGCCAGCGGAATATGCGGAAGCGATGTGATGCACTGGTACAGGGCAGGCAAGACACCCCTTGTGCTCGGACATGAGATAGCAGGAGAAGTAGTAGCAGCAGGAGAAGGAGTTAAGAACTATAAGGTCGGTGACAGGATTTCTGCCTCTCATCATGTACCCTGCAATACATGCCATTATTGTCTG
>JAKAKQ010000290.1 GCA_021813425.1 Nitrospirota bacterium | reverse complement strand
AATAAGGTAAATAATACAGACAATGCAACAGGGGTTATACTTGAATTTCCGTTAGAGACACAATTTAAAATGATAAGGCGTGTTCTTCCGGAAGTCAAAACTGTCGGTGTTATATATAACCCAAAGGAAAATAAAGAGATGATCAGGGCTGCAAGTAAAGTTGCCAGAGATATGGGATTAAGTCTCGATGCGCAGGAAGTAAACACCCCCCAGGACCTGCCGCCAGCGCTCGAAAAACTTGCCAACAGCGCTGATGTCTTATGGGGAGTGGCAGACAATCTTGTGTTAACTGCCCAGACTGCCAAACATATTCTCCTGTTTTCTTACAGAAACAAAATTCCCTTTATAGGACTTTCCTCAACCTGGGTGAAATCCGGGGCGCTCTATTCACTCGACAGGGATTATGCGGACATTGGGATACAGTGCGGCGAGATGGCGATAAAGATACTGCAAGGGTCAACCGCAGGGTCGATCCCCCCTGCTGTACCACGCAAAGTAATTTATTCCGTGAACCTTAAAACAGCTCAATATATGAAGCTGAATATCCCTGAGGCGGTTATAAAAAATGCCCATCAGATTTATTAGGAGAGGATTATGCGTCTGAATCCGGTTAACAGACGGTTCAATCTCGCAACAAAATTCATTCTTCTTACCGGCTCATTGATCCTGATAACTTCACTGATAATTACAATCTTTGTAATCCGTAATCAGATCAAACACGTTTATAACGAACTTCTGGACTACGGGAGATCGATTGCAGCGATGGTTGCTCAAAACAGCGAATACGGGATTTATACCGAAGACAGAAAAACATTGGAACAGATAGTTGAAAACACTGGAAGGAATTCCGATATTGTATATGTTGCGGTGCTGAATGACACAAAACGTGTTTTGATCGAAAAAATTATAAATGTATCTGTGCAGATACCGACGACACTCCGCAATAAAGATTCTCAGGAAACGGAAAAAGTGCTTTATGAAGACTTTGTCAACAAACAGGATGGATATCGTTATATCGATATAATAGCGCCGGTGGTAAGTTTTACCCGGAAAGATAACACGGGTGTTCTGTTGTATGATGAAACTGACATAAAGCCAAAGGTTATCGGATATGTTCAGATCGGGTTATCCCAGAGCAGGCTCCGGCAGCAGGTCAGGCAATTTCTCTTATCTACAGTCCTGTTCACATCCCTGCTTGTATTGGCTGGAATCGCCATGACGGTTTTATTGACAAGAAGGATAACATCACCTTTAAAAAAGCTTACTGCGGCCACACATGGTATATCAGAGGGGAATTTTGATCATAATGTCGAGATACTAACCAGAGATGAGATTTCCGACCTTTCACAGTCTTTCAATACAATGCTCGGATATCTGAGGTCATATCGCAGTCAGGTAATAGAAATCACTTCAGAGCTGTCTGATGCCAATCAGAGAATGCGGGGGGAAATCATTGAACGCGAACAGACTGAAGAGGAACTCATCGCCGCAAGGCTGAGACAGGAGCAATTATTAAAGTCGATCAGAAGTGAAAAAGAATTCTCGGATGCGATATTCAATTCTGCGGCCAGCGGGATAATGGTCCTTGATAAGAGCGGACGAATTCTTAAGATTAATCGCACAGGCGCGGAAATCCTGCGATTAGACGCATACGATATTACGGGTAAAATAATCACTGATATTTACCCTGAGACCGGAGATATGCTTTTGATCGATAAGGAAATCGGCAGGGAGGTGACCGTTTCCCTTCCAAACGGCGTATATGTTCCTGTCGGATTCAGAAGCTCCCTGCTTAGAGCATCTTCAGAGGGTAAGGAAGGGATTATTGTATTGTTCAGAGATATGACCGAGATAAAGAAACTTCAGTCGCAACTCAGGGAAAAGGAGCGCTTTGATACGATGGGAAAGATAGTCGCAGGCGTTGCCCATGAAGTGAGGAATCCCCTTTTCGGAATATCGTCGATATGCCAGATACTCGAAAGGGAGATCAGTTCTGTTCAGCACCTGGCATTAATCCAGACCGTGCTTAAGGAAACAGTAAGGGTGAAAGATCTGATCGAAGAGCTTCTCATCTATACCAGGCCGTCGCGACTCTATATTGAAGAGATTGATGTTTTGACGTTAGTTGAAGAGTTCGAACCTTATGTAAAGTCAAAAAAAGATGATATAATTTTTTTAATAAATGTACCCCCTTCAATGAAGATCAACGCTGCCAGAGACAAGATAAAGCAGGTATTTTACAGCCTGCTCGACAATGCGATCGATGCAGCAAAGAGTACGATAACAGTATCCGGGAAAACCATGGAAAATATTGTCAAGATCATAATCTCAGACGACGGCAGCGGGATAAAAAAAGAAGATATCGGCAGGATATTCGAACCTTTCTTTACAACAAAAACAAGAGGGACAGGCCTTGGACTCTCTATATGCAAAAAAATCGTTGAAGACCACGGCGGTTCAATAGAGGTGCAGAGTTCGGAGGGTGAAGGCACATCAGTGACCCTGACTTTCTGGGGATAGTATAGATTTAAACATCCAAATGAAGTGACATCCCGAACGAATTTTCCAACTTCTTATTTAATCTTTATTACGGTTGATTTTCTTCAGATCTTCTGAAAAGTAGTCTTTCTGGTGCGGTCGTTAAAGCAGACCTGAAAATGGTTGAAAATTCCGGTTCGTCCGAGAAGGTTAAACCCGACTCCGAGGCGTTCGGAAAAACCGATTGGAGCGGTTGCCTGCCATTTGCCGATCTGAACCGGAAGGTCATGAAAATATGTGGGGATATAACTGCCGTCTCCGACAACTATCATTTGTTGCTTTCCTTCCAGAATATTGATTCCCAGGCGTTTTGCGGTGCGAGTGTGAAAAATACTGAAAGTTGCTCCGGAATCAACATAAGCCCAGACTTTTTCATTGAAAATCGAAATTGGAATTATCGGCATCAAATAGCCTTTGTGAAACGTGTAGGGGAATTCTATAACAGACAAGCCATATCCTCTTCCCTTGGGATAGTGAGCACAGAGGGAATTTTGCCGGGGAATTTCTTTTTAGCAATAAGTTCTACTTCCAGTTCCGTATCTCCTACTGCAACTAATTGCTCATTTACTACTGCAACAGCCTTCCCGGCATATTTGGTCACGAGTTCGCTGAAGTGCTCGACGACCCAGAGGTCGTCTTTGTCAATGGCTAATCTTTTATGTTTTTTTATTTTTTCTTTAACCGCTTTCATATCTTTATTTAAGAATATAAGATTTCAATGGTCAATGGCAAGAGATTTTTTAAAGAGAGTTTCGAAACGGCAGTTTCGAGTTTCCGGTTTTTCGCCTCATGCGAACCACTACGAGGCGGGCAAGTTTCAAGAAAAGGACTGGAAACTGTAAACTTGTCGCCTCATGTGACTCGCCGTGGCGAGAGACTGAAAACTAATGACTTATGATGCTAAATATATAGAGTCAGATAATTACAATGTGTGTGTGAAAATCCACACAAAAAGGGATATTCTGTTAAATGGCAATACAGGGAGAAAACATTATATATGCGTTGGAGTATTGTTAATAGGGTTTTAAATATATGTTGCTGTATAAACAAGAGAGTCAGGCCTGAAACTTGCTGCTAATTAACCCTGAATGCGGGGATATAAAAATTGGAGGTAAGGATTTTGCTGGTTCGGAACTCAGACCTGAACCTGATATTTTGATTGACATAAAGGATAAGAAGATAGAGAATAATAACCAGTCCACATTAAATAGAGGGTGAAATTCTTGTGGAACATATCTTGCACAGACAGACAGACAGACAGACAGACAGACAGACAGACAGACAGAATTAAGACTTAAAAGAGCAGCAGTATATTTTGTAATTTTTGCCTGCCACAAAAGATTTAGCCTTTTCAATAACAATTCAAACATTATCAAAATAATCCGAAACAAAACTTTTCAGGAGGTCATATTATGTTAAAAAACAGATTTTTACTTGTGTTGTTAGCGATCAGCAGAGGAGGCTGGGTGGTTTCACCATGCAGAGGGGTGGATAGTGAGGGTATATACGAGCGGGACAGGTCCCTATGCGGTGAATCTTGAGGTAGTGGACACGAACAACCAGCTGATTGACCCTGCGGCTATAGTGGGGCTTACAGCGAATCCGCATTTGGTGATAGGGACTGCGAGCAGTCCTGACATATCGTTTGCATTCAATGAGAATACAAGTACGGCGTATGTAATATACAGAGATGGAGGAGG
>JAKAKQ010000395.1 GCA_021813425.1 Nitrospirota bacterium | reverse complement strand
TCTGTTCATTCATGGAAGGACCAGGGTTCAGGGATACAGGGGGAGAGTGGATTACAAGGTAATCAGGAAGGTAAAAGACGCCCTCGAGATACCGGTCATTGCCAGCGGAGATGCCTTTTCTCCTCATTTAATCAGAAAGATGTTTAATGAGACGGGCTGTGATGGTGTTGTCATAGCAAGAGGCGCTTTAGGAAACCCTTGGATATTCAGGGAAACTAAAGAATTACTTGAGCATGGAACGATACCAGAAAGGCCGGCATTAAATGAGATCATCAATACCATGCTTATACATCTCAAACTATGCACTGATTATCATGGAGAGGTTATCGGGACTATGCTTTTCCGTAAATTTTTTGCCTGGTACACAAAAGGATTCCCTGACATAAAACCTCTAAGGGATAAGGCCTTTTGCGCTGAAACAAGGGAGCAAATGGAAGAGATTATCAAAGAACAGCAAACATCTCAAAGACCGGACTACCTTTCACTAAGCCAAGTGTTTTAGAATATAATCAATCTAGAACAATACTATTAATTCGAGAGAGACTGAATGAAAAAAATTGCACTTCTTACTTTAATATTGTTTATGATGAATCCTGTCTTTGCTGAAGAGAAAAATATACAGGAAAGGGTTCCGGTTTTTACAGAACAGGACCTGGAGAAATACAGAGGTCTGGATACGGACAAACCCGCTGAGAGGCCCTTGCAGACTGACGATACCGCCCATGAAAATAGTTTTTCCTCTTTTGCCGATAGTGAAAAACAGAAAACCAAAAGGTATGAGATACCTTATAAGGCTTATGAGGGGACGGCAAGGAGAGTCATAATAAATGTAAAATTAAATGGTTCCGTTACTGCACCAATGGCCCTGGATACCGGTTCTCCAGGAATGATAATCTCTGACAGATTGGCAAACAGGCTTGGTCTTTTCGAAAAAGATGACGGCAGGCTCATGACCTTTGCAGCCGGCATAGGCGGCACTGTTCCCGCAACTCTTACTATCATAGATACAGTACAGGTGGACAAGGCTGAAGATCACTTCATCCCGACTATCATCACTCAATCCATATCAGGGGCCTTTGAGGGACTCATAGGAATGGACTTCATGGCAAACTACTCGGTCAAAATAGACACTCGTAAGCATGTGGTAATCCTGGAGGAACTCCCAAAAAAGCCTGACATGCCTGCCGGTCATGATGAAATCTGGTGGAGAGGCAATTTCCGCATTTTTGCCATGATGCGTTCAGAATGGAAAAAATACAGGGAAAGCCTTGATACGCAGAAGGGAGATGCTAAAAAGATACAGGAACTGAAGAAATTTGCAGACCGTCAATACAAAGAGGCTGATAAGCTCTTTAACAAGCTAAACGGTTATGCAATCAGGAATTCAGTGCCCATGCACTGGCGGGAATTTTGAAAAAAATAATCTACCTGCTTATAACACATAAACCCCGAACTTCTTCAGCGCCTCGATCAAGGAGCTTAAAGGAAGACCCATTACATTGAAATAATCGCCCTCTATCCTCTTGACAATCACCGCCCCCAAACCCTGAATTGCGTACGCCCCTGCTTTATCAAGAGGCTCTTTTGATTTAATATACGAATCTATTTCCTCCATTGTCAGTCTCTTGAAACTTACCTTTGTCTCTACTGATCTTGATATTTTCTTGTTACTGTCTGTATCCAGGATAGTAAAACCGGTTATTACAGAATGCGTCTTTCCGTTAAGTGTCTTGAGCATTCTCCTTGCCTCTTCCCCGGTATGCGGCTTGCCGAGTAATTCTCCTTTGAAGACAATAAATGTATCCGCTGCAATAACAAGCGCCTTTTTATGCCTGCCGGCAACTGATCTTGCCTTTTCATATGACAAAAACCTGGCGAGTTTATGAGGCTCAAACGCTAAATCCATATTTTCTTTAAAACTACTTGAATCTACTTTGAATTCCAATCCGGCTGTTTTTAGTATCTCCTTTCTCCTCGGAGACGCTGATGCGAGTATTAACCTTTTCTTTTTATGCATATTGTCCTGCTGCATAACCTGATGCCCAGGCCCATTGCAGGTTATATCCCCCAAGTTGTCCTGTTACATCAATGACTTCCCCTATGAAATAGAGACCCGGGATTTTTTTTGATTCCATTGTCCTCGATGACAGCTCATCTGTATTAACACCGCCGAGTGTAACCTCAGCCTTTTTATACCCTTCGGTACCATTAGGTCTGATAGTCCAGTTATGTATGTGATGAGCTATCTTCCTGAGTTCCTTATCATTATATTGATTAAGAGGTTTTGATTCCATATATAACTCACACCATTCCCGTACAAAACGTTTGGGAAGATATCCGGATAGCAGATTGTGCATTTCCATCCTGCTGTTCTGTTTTGTCCTGAATAATTCATATGCGTCAAGTCCGGGCAATAAGTTAATAATAATAGGGTCACCTTCGTTCCAATATGAGGAAATCTGAAGTATAGCAGGGCCGCTCAGCCCCCTGTGTGTAAACAGGATATATCCCCGAAAATGGTTGTTATCACAATTGACCTCTGCATCAACAGAAACGCCGCTTATTTCCTGGAATATCTTCAGGTCCTTTGCATTAAAAGTAAAAGGGACAAGGGCAGGTTTTAAAGAAGTGATTTTAATGCCGAACTGCCTGGCTATCCTGTGTCCGATATCTGTTGCACCCAGTTTCGGATAAGACAATCCGCCTGTAGCTACAACAAGTGATTCTGATTCTAACACGCCATAATTCGTTGATAAGGTAAAACAGTCCTCTCTTTTTATTCCCGATATCTTGCAATTCAACCATATTTCGACGCCGGCTTTGCTGCATTCCTTCTTAAGCATATTCACAATCTCATTTGAACTCCCCCTGCAGAATAACTGCCCCATTTCTTTCTCATAATACCTTATACCGTGTTTCTCTACCATGGCAATAAAGTCATGCGGAGTGAAACGGCTGAGCGCTGATTTGCAGAAATGGGGGTTGCGGGAAAGATAATTATCATAATGCAAGTTGATATTGGTAAAATTGCAGCGACCTCCGCCTGAAACAAGTATCTTTTTACCTGACTTTTCAGCGTGCTCCAGAACGATTACTGAACGACTTCGCTTTCCTGCTTCTATCGCGCACATCAGCCCCGCAGCCCCCGCCCCTATTATAATGACATCCTTTTTCATATTTAGTGCCTGTAACCAAGCATATTACAATAACAAACTATTTTTATATTAATCTAATACAAGGCAATTTTATTATTCTTGTCAAACGAAGCAAATGTTTTTTTCCTCACTGCTTTACATTTTTCTACGTATTCTTGTATCTTTTTAGAATGATTGATTTGCACACTCATAGCATTTTCAGTGACGGCGAGCTTATTCCTTTTGAGCTCATAAGAAGAGCGGAGGCGATCGGATATAAGGCACTTGCGATAACAGACCATATAGATTCATCCAATATAGACCTCATAATCCCCCGTGTAGTAAAGGCTATCGAGAAAATCCGGCCTGCTGTTTCGATAGAGGTACTGCCAGGGGCTGAAATTACGCATGCACCTCCGGGACTTATACCAGAACTTGTCAGAGAGGCAAGGAAACTGGGGGCAAAGATTGTTATTGTGCATGGTGAAACTATTGTAGAACCTGTAAAGAAAGGTACAAACAGGGCTGCTATTCTGGCCGGTGCAGATATAATCTCTCATCCCGGATTGATTTCAACTGAGGACCTCCTCCTTGCAAAAGAGAAGAATGTTTTTCTTGAGATCACTTCAAGGAAAGGCCACTCCTTATCCAATGGCTATGTGGCCAAGGAGGCTTTGCGTTTCGGGGTCCCGCTTTGCATAAACACAGACAGTCACAGCCCTTCAGACCTTATAACAAAAGAAATGGCTCGGCAGATTCTGCTTGCCGCCGGAATAGATGAAAACAGGATTGACTCTGTTTTTGAAAATTCGAAATCTCTAATTGAGAAAGCTCTAAGGAGGACTTAATGCCAAAGGCTATAAAGAAAAAAATCAGGAAAAAAACTGCCGGTTCTGAAATCGAGGTAAAAGACAGGCTTTCCGAAATAAAAAATACCCTTAAAAAAAGACAAAAAACAGTATTTACATACAGTGCAATCGTACTGACTGTCGTTTTGGTGATAGCAGGAATTTTTATTTACAAGTATATTTCAGATTCAAAATCCCAGCAACTTGAATATGAAGCTTACAAAACCTATCATAATATGTATCAAAAAAAACAATTAT
>JAKAKQ010000327.1 GCA_021813425.1 Nitrospirota bacterium | reverse complement strand
TGAAGAAGATACAATATCAATTTCATTAGAGACGTATTGGGGGTCCTGCCTGCTTATGCCCGTCTCTGCAATCCCGGCGATCTTGGAATAGAGGCGTTCAAGTTCTAGTTGTATAAAATCGTAATTTCCTTTGGCATCACTATAATTTTTCAATCTCATCTCATAGGTATTATATGTATCTGCAAGCGACCTCCGGTATTTAACTTCCGTAGGTGTGTCTTCGGCCTCGTTGCCGAGAGAATCAAGTCTTTCCTGTATGCCGTTCATTTTCTCTCTTATCTCTTTTTCATCAATCGTTGCAAAGTAATTCTCAAGCGATTTTTTTGAATAAAGGAGCTTCAGGTAGATCCAGAGGAGACGATTGATGTTTCCGATCTGCATATCAGTAATGCCCTGAGCGCCGGTATTCACCTGTCCGTTGACCACATCAGCGACACTGCTGAGTTTCTGACAAAGACCCTGCAGATGCCCAAACCGTTTCCTGTCAGCAGGGTTGAGTTCGTTCAGAATCCGGGTTACCGTTTTTGAAGACACCTCATCTCTGCCGGTTTTATGTCCCATGATCTCTTTTGCATCTACTATTTTCTGAAAACGGGGATTGGAGGAAAGAAGGGCGAGGTAAACCATCTCGGCAGCGGCTGCCAGCGGGAGGACGACATCAGGGTATCCCGAGATGATTCCAAATGCGCCTGTTGATCCAAGCATAAGCAGATTCCAGTGGTAGAGGAAAGCCGCCTTTAAATATTTAAGGAATCCTGACATTGCCGTTAATCACCTAATTCCCATAGTTAATGAATTATCTGGACTAAAGAGGCTCTTGCAAAAGTCTTTGTTTGTCATTCCCGAGGTCTTTATCGGGAATCCAGAATCTTTCAAAAACAAAGACTTCTGTCCCGAAAGCGTTCGGGACGTCTTCACGGGTATGACGGCAAAAGCGATTTGTTTGATACTTTTGCAAAAGGCTCTAAATATCGATTATTAAAAATTCGCACTAAGCTCCTTATATGTCTTTTTTATCTCCTCAGGCGAACTGCTGAAAAGCTTTGCATTAGTGCGATTGGATATCTCGCCTAACAGTTCCTTATCAGCCCCGGATCCATAAGCAATTGTATAAATCTTCGGGGTATTAAACTCTTCACCTTTCGGAAGTGCGTCCAGAAAGTCATGGCGTGAAATATTACTGCTCGTATCCTTTCCGTCAGAGAGCACGAGCACGCCGTATCTCCTGTCTGGATCTTTCCTCTGCATTCCCTTTAAATCACTGTAAGTTTTTGTAATCACATCATGGAGAGACGTCCCGCCCCCGGCAAACAGTCCCTGTATCTTGTTTATAGTCTGCTCCCCGCAGTCACGGACAGAACAGAGATCAGAAAGCACAGTTACAACATTATTGAAAATGACAACCATCAGCTTATCGCGCGGCTTCATCCTTGCGACAAACTCTACCGCACCTGTCTTTGCGTTATCTATCGGCTGTCCCTTCATGCTTCCTGAAATATCAAGGACCATAACAACGGTTGCAGGGACCTTTACATCCTCCCAGAGGTCCCTGATCCTCTTAAGCACAACTTCGTCAGGGACAACGAACTTTTTATTCATATTTACATTTGCTATGACACCATGCTCTTCATCAAACGGCAGGGATATTTCAAGTTCTTTTAATATAGGCCTCAGACCCATCTGCATAGCCTTGGTTTGCGCCTCTTTACTGAGCAGGAACTCTATGAATTTCTTTGACGCCTCATGTTTCTCTGGAGTCACCCAGTCTTCCTTCAATATCGCGGCAGGATGTTGTGTCCAGAAATTTCCTTCCTTGGGATATACTGCCACAAGCTTAAACGGCTTGTTTTGATTTTTTTCATTGGTCTCGATAATTGTATTTTCATACTGAACAGCGCACGAGAGATAACCCGGACCTTTTTTGTGCATCAGGTCGTCAATCCAGCTGTTGGACAAACCGTAATGCTCGACAGTGCCTTCAAATTCCCTTAAGAAAGAGACGACCTTTTGTGATTTTAAGTCATGAGGGGTGATACCCTCGATCTTGCCGAGAACTGCATAAATCTCTGAGATAATGGTAAGGAAGCCTGAATTGGCATCAGGGTGTGCGTGTCCCCATCTTAATCTCCCCCATTCAGGGTGGCCATAGGCAGCCCACCCTTTTGGATTTGCAGCTACATTTGCAATATCCTGCCAGCCGATCGGTTTTGGATACCCAAGCGCCCTCGCCATAGGCTCCCACATTGCTATAACCAGAGGGATATTGACAAGAGGATAGTATTTCTCGTAAAGTTCTTTTTGTTTCGTATTTTTCCAGTATTCCGCTGCAAGCTGAAGCCATGATTCATCTCCGGGAGACCATATATCGGGTTTAATCGTGCCTTCCTTAAGCTGGTCAAGGCTCGTGCCTGATTCCACATGGAATGTCTTGACCTTAATGACATGACCGTCTGCACTGTGGCCTGCCGAGTTAAACTCCTCAACCATCTTGTCAACCCAGCTCTTTTTGGCGCTGGATGAATAAAATGTTATTTCCAGCGGCGGGCCTGATGGCCGGAATTTTACAGCACTTATAATACCTTCCCCTACTGATCTCCCTAAAATTCCTGCGCGATAAAGGGAAAAACCAACCAGCGCCCCTGCTATTATTATCAATGTAATCCAGAACAAAGGCTTCGGCCTCATCGCTTACTCCTCCTTTTATCTTTGATTTTATAAAACCTTTGATTTAATTACCATCAGTTTCTCGCTGCACATGTCCCTCATTGAATAACCAATTCCACCGATTCCAAGCCCTGACATCTCAGCACCGCCAAACGGCATCCAGTCAACACGGAAGGCTGTATGTTCGTTAACCATAACCGACTTTGCCTTCAGGCGTTTTACAGAATCGAGGGCAACTTCGAGCGACTTTGTATATATTGACGCCTGAAATGAAAATTTCAAGCTGTTGGCAAGGCCGATGGCCTCAAGCCTGTCATTATATTCCATCAGACATACAACAGGGCCGAATATCTCCTCCCTGAACACCTTTGATTCTGCCGAAGGATTCAAAAGCAATGTCGGCTTATAACAGGTATCCGATATCTTTTCGCCGCCTGTAAGCAGTCTTGCCCCTTCCTTTACAGCCTCCTTTATCCACTGGTCGATCCTGTCGGCTTCTCTCGGAAGGATGAGAGGTCCTACCTCTGTAGCCTCATTAAGAGGGTCTCCGACCTTCAGTTTCTTTACCATAGCGGTAATTTTTTCAGATGCCTCGTTCATGATGTCCTTATGCACAAACAGCCTCTGCAATGATACACAGACCTGTCCTGCATGATAATAGCCTGCCTTGACGAGGCCGGGAAGAATATTATCGATTTCAACATCAGGCTCTATTATCGCCGGAGCAGCGCCTCCGTGCTCGAGCGCACACCTCACACCCGGGGCAAGGTTCCTGCGTATGTTCCAGCCCACCTTAGCCGAGCCGATAAATGTAACAAATGCGATGCGGTGATCAGAGGCAAGTTCTGATGCAATCTCATTTGAGCATACAATCGCCCTGCACCATTTCTCAGGAAGCCCTGCCTCATAGAGCAATTCAACGATCTTAAGGCAGGACAAAGGGGTGGAACCGGCGGGTTTGACTATTACAGGACAACCCACAGCTACAGCAGGGATAACCTGATGGATAATAAGATTTATCGGATGGTTGAAGGCGCTGATTGCCAGCACAACACCGGCCGGCTCTATCATTGTATATGCAATATGATTTTTTGCCGCATCTGTGAGTTCCATAGGTATCTCGGTCCCCCCCATCTGTGCAAGCTCTGCCATTGCTATATCAACACTGTTTATCGCCCTTGTTATCTCCACCCTTGAATCTGTAATGGGCTTTCCCCCTTCCTCTGCAGCCTGCCTTGCTATTGACTCGGCATTTTGTTTCAGCAGCTCCCTGAACCTCGACAATATATTGATCCTGCTGTATTTTGGGAGCCGGTTTGAGCGGTCAAGGAAGAGTTCGTATGATTCCCGAAGGATTGTTTCAGCGTCCTTTCTGGATGCAAGGGGAATCTCTTTTATTAAATGCCTGTCATAAGGTGAGACAATTTCGAGCAATGAAGGATTTGACATCGCTATTAAAGCCCCCTTGTAATTGCAGGCAGTTCAACATTTAATATCTTATGGTTCATCGAGTAATCTACAGGAATTTCTATCAGGTGAATACCTGAAGCATTGAAACACCTCTTTATCAGGGATT
>JAKAKQ010000259.1 GCA_021813425.1 Nitrospirota bacterium | reverse complement strand
ATCAGGCGATGGTCGCCATAGAAAATGCCTGGCTGTATGAAAGCGTAAAGACAAATTATTTCGCGACGATACAATCTCTTATCAATGCCCTTGAAGCTAACGATGTGTTTACCAAAGGGCACTCTGAAAGAGTCAGGTTTATGTCTCTCGAACTCGGACGTCATATCGGACTTGATTATAAAGAACTTGAAGTCCTGGAACATGCCTCCATACTGCATGACATAGGCAAGATCGGCATTAATACCTTTATCCTGCAGAAACAGGGGAAGCTTACTTCTAAAGAATATAAATTAATTCAATCACATCCCGAGATCGGAGAAGAGATCCTCGGCCCGATTGAAACACTGGATGGGGTCAGGAAAACAATAATTCAGCATCATGAGCGACACGACGGAAAAGGCTATCCATTTGGCCTGAAAGGGGATGAGATTTCCCTGAAGGCGAGAATACTGTCGGTTGTGGATACATTCGATGCAATGATGTCTGACAGACCTTACCGGAACGCCATTTCTCTAATAAAGGTTCAAGAGGAACTCAGAGTAAATGCAGGCAAACAATTTGATCCATATGTTGTCAATGCATTCATAGAGATGATCGATTTAAAGGGGATCGAGTTTCTAACAGGGGCCGGTTACAGGTTATTACAGGCAACTGCCTAATATCCTTAGAAATTTAAGATTATATTCGTGTTTCATTACAGAAAACCTTAAAAATGATTTGCCAAGTCCTTTGATATCTTCGCAATGCTTAAATGAAAAGCCTGCGCGCTCCAGAGACTTGTATATTTTATCTGTCTGATGGTCCAGTTTGATCAGGATCACGTTTGAATCAGAATCATAACATGTAATGCCTTTTTGTCTTCTTAAAACATTCATAAGGATCTTCTTCTCTTCATATATGTATTTTTTTGTTAATTTCTTATATGCGTCATCCTTAAAAGCAGTTCTTGCAGCCTCAACCGAAAGATTATTTATACTCCAGTACCCTCTGCTCTTCATATCTGCCAATGTCTTCTGTGAAGAGACCGCATAAGCGAGTTCGAGACCTGGCAGTCCGTAAAAATTTGCTGTTGTCCTTAGAACGATAACATTATCCGTTTTCAGGACATCATCGCAATGAGAGCCCTCTCCTGCAAATTCAATCAGCGATTCATCCAGAACTACCCGCACATTTGCGGATACCGAGAAAGATAGTAATTCGCGTAATTTTATTTTATCTGTCAGTCTTCCGGTAACAAGGTTCGGGTTCGCAATAAACAAAAGGTCTGTCCCGTCAAGATGCTGTTTTATTACCCCGGCATCAGCTGTAAATCCCGAATGCTCATCAGCATTGAGATACGATACCTCTGCTCGTGAAAAAGATGCCGCATCTTCGAATATCTCCGGCGCAGGACCAAAAACAAGAACCCTTTCAGGCCTGAAGACAGCCGGGACCAGATAAATAAGTTCCTTCCTGGAATTTGCAAGCAGGATATCTTTTTCTGAAAGTCCATATTTTGATGAAAACAACCTTATGAGCCTGGTTAATTCGGGGCCAGGATAATTTCTTATATTTTTTACTGCCTTCCTTATCGCTGCCTTAACCTTTTTCGAGGGTCCCAGAGGGCTTATGCCTGAACTTGCATCTATGATTTTATTACGTTCCAAATAGCATTCCCCTGTATAAACGAATATTTCTTCTTTGTTAATACTTAGATAGTTTCTGTTGCGGATAACACTGAAAACACTAAATGTCATCCTGAGCCCTTCGCCTGTCATTCTGAGCGAAGCGAAGAATCTCATGAACTCAACGTGTTGCGAGACCCTTCACAGAGCCTGTCATGAGCGGGATTCTTCAGTCGCTTCACTCCTTCAGAATGACAAAAAGCGAAGGCTTCAGGAAGACAAATAAAATTTTCCGCAACAGACAATAACTATTATACCACCAGAAAGGAACATAACTTGCGAGGGAATATCAAAAAGAAAGGAGGTTTATCTTAGCTGTCAATCTGTTTTAGCCGGTATGGCTATTTCTGCCTTTCATTCTTAAGCTTCTGAGTTTTTTCTTCTGAGCTTCTCTCTGCTTTCTCTTCATTTTGACAGAAGGCTTTTCGTAGAAACGCCTCTCTTTCAATTCTCTTAGCAGGCCGTCTTTCTGCAGTTTTCGTTTTAGAAGTTTTATAGCTGTTTCAATGTCTCTATTGCTTACCCTTATCTCCAATTGCCTGTGTTCCTTTTCCCAGACGATGGCCCTCTTTTGCTCCTGTCAAATCCTCTCCTGCCTCCTCCGGCTCCTGAAGACCTCTCTCTCTCTCGTTGCGGCCTCGCCTCGCTTACAGTAATGGTCCTGTCCATAAGGTTTGATCCATTAAGAGTGGAGATTGCTTTTTCTGCATCAGCCTCTGAGGTCATCTCAATAAACCCAAATCCTTTTGACTGACCGGTCATGGCATCTGTGATTATCTTAACTGACTGGACTTCTCCTATCTCGGAAAAGACCTTCTTTAGCCCTTCTTCATCTATCTTGTAAGAAAGGTTTCCTACATAGATTTTATTGCCCATTATCTTCCTCCAAAAATTATTAAATTCTCCTGAATCAAATAAAAAAGGCCGCAAAGTCAAAAGTCTTTGCGGCCTTCTATCTTACAAAAACTTCCGATTGACGGTAAAGTATGGAATACATTAAGAGGAAAAGTCAACTGTTTTAAGTTTTCACTTCAAATATGAATTCGATCTCCACCGGTGAATTCATCGGCAGGACATTAACCCCGACAGCAGCCCTTGCGTGTCTGCCCGATTCTCCGAATATCTCGAAAATAAGATCGGAAGCTCCGTTTAAAACCTTTGGCTGGTCCGTAAAATCGTTTGCAGATGCTATATATCCTGAAATCTTCACACACCTTTTAACGTTGCTGAGACTCCCTATTGCTGACTTTAAAACCGAGAGCGCATTGATTGCGGCAGTCCTTGCACTCTGTACAGCTTCATCGAGAGTAACTGCTTCCCCAACCTTTCCTGTTTTTAACAGTTTCCCCTCTTTTAAAGGCAGCATCCCGCTCAGATAAACAAGATCCCCGGTTCGCACAAAAGGTATATATGAACCAAGAGGCTTAGGGATCTCGGGCAGATCGATGCCGAGTGTTTTAAGTTTTTCCTCGGGTGTCATACAATAAGACAATCAGTTTTCCAGCCTGCAAGCTTGCAAGCTATTCCTAATATTTCGAATCTGCAAATTCAACCCAACCTCCGGATTCAACGAGTGCCTTGTCAAATTCTGATATGTGATAAGTGAATGTATCCCTCTGTTTTTCGGATGCAATCGTCAACTTGTTATTTTTGAAATCTATCTCGATCTTTGCACCGCTATCCTTATATTCGAAAAGGGCATCGATTATCTTTTCAGGGAATTCTATAGCAAGCATACCGCAGTTAAACATATTCTGCCTGAATATGCGCGCAAAGCTTGAAGCTATGACAACGGTTATATCGTTCACCTCGAAAACCCATGGAGCGTGTTCACGTGAAGAGCCGCAGCCGAAATTTGCACGCGTCACTATGGCCTTTGCTTCACTAATCTCATTGTCCTTAGGATCAAAACCTTCAAGTTTAAGGTCTTCAAGCATATGAGGTTTCAATGCCTCTTTTGATATCTCGGTAAGATATTTCGCAGGTATTATCTCGTCTGTATTAATATCGGACCTGTCAAGGAACAGGACCTTTCCTCCGAATCTCTTCATTTTTTGCCTTTCTTCCCGAACTTTCTCGGGTCGGATATCTTCCCCTCTATCGCCGTAACAGCAGCTGCAGCAGGGCTCATGAGATGTACCATCCCGCCCTTCCCCATCCTGCCGTTGAAATTACGGTTCGTTGTGGAAGCGCAGACCTCACCGGGAGCAAGAACACCGTTGGACATACCAAGACAGGCCCCGCATGTCGGGTTCGTAACACAGAAACCAGCATCCATAAATATCTTTATAATCCCCTCTTCGTCAGCTTCCCTGAATATCCTGGGTGTTGCCGGAGAGACTATTCCCCTGACTGTCGGGGCGATCTTTCTGCCTTTCAGATACTGTGCAGCAACGCGCAGGTCTTCCATCCTGCCGTTTGTACATGAACCTATATATATCTGGTCAATGGGTATTCCTGCCATTTCAGAGATATCTTTAACATCGTCAGGCTTGTATCCATCAGTAACCTGAGGCTCCATATGAGAAACATCTATATCCAGGGTCTTAATATATTCGCATCCATCATCAGACCACCATT
>JAKAKQ010000360.1 GCA_021813425.1 Nitrospirota bacterium | reverse complement strand
ACAGACAGACATATAAAGGAATATCTTGAGGAGATGAAAAAGCCCATAGAGCAGAAGACCCTCCCAAGGAAGCAATTGTTGGCAAAGGAGGCAAAAGCTGTTTATGACCTCATAATGAAGCCCCTTGAGCAATATACAAAGGGAAAGAAACAGCTCTTCATAAGCCCGGATGGGAACCTGAATCTCATCCCCTTTGAGGTTCTTATGACTTCTGAAGGTAAATACCTGATGGAAGACCACATCATTAACTATGTAGGGGCAGGCAGGGACATAGTGAGGTTCACAGACACAAACACAGCAAAAGGCAATGCCCTGATTATGGCAGACCCTGACTATAACCTGGGGACAGAGGATAAAGAAAAGGTAACCGATGAACTTAGGGTTGCAAAGGCAGTAAGGGGAGAGGTATCAAGGGATGCAAGAGGACTGAGGTTCAATTCTCTGCCTGACACCAAAGTCGAGGCTGATGCCATAGAGAAGATACTCACAGGCAAGAACAAACTCACAACAAAAAACTACCAGAAAAGAAATGCCATTGAAGAGGTGCTATTCTCATCCGAGTCCCCGAAGGTTCTTCACCTTGCAACACATGGGTATTTTCTTAAGGATGAGGAGGTTAAGCAGGAGCATAAGCCTCAGTTCATAACAGAATCCTCTGAGAAGATGCCCATGACCAATATAGAAAACCCGATGCTCAGATCAGGGATTGTGCTTGCAGGTGTAAACACTGCCATCAAGGAAGGCCGTGACGACGGCATGGTGACTGCAGAGAAGATACTTGGATTAAAACTCAAAGGGACAGACCTTGTTGTGCTTTCAGCCTGTGAAACAGGTGTGGGTGACGTGAAGAACGGAGAAGGAGTGTTTGGCCTTAAAAGGGCATTCATTCTTTCTGGAGCAAAGACATTGGTGATGAGCCTTTGGTCCGTTCCAAGTGCAGAAACAACTGAACTGATGAAGGATTTCTATACATTGATGTCAGAGGGAAAGACAAAGTCCGAGGCATTGAGACAGGCAAAGCTAAATATGATGAAGAAAAACCCGAATCCGTTTTACTGGGGCGCGTTTGTGATGACTGGCAAGCCGGAGTGATGGAAATATTCCTTGTTGACGCAAGATTAGGTCTTTTCACAATCTCATAAAATCGATCTTTCTGCACCGGAAATGATCTCCGCCACGAATATTCCGTAAGGTTCGTTTTACACGTAAAACCTTGTATCCTGTGGCCGGGAAGAAGTATTCGTTAAAAACTGTGTTTGAGACTAACGCCTTGTATGCTGGCGATTCATCTTTGTCCTTAACTGCATTCTGCAGTCTGCAAGCGATATTTAGGGCTCGCCCAACATACTCTATACCCCCAAACATAATCATCGAAGCTACTGGCCCCTTTTCTAATCCAAAAGTAAGGCCGGTGATCCTCGGAGGTGTATCGAGATAGTTCAGCACTTCTTTTCGAAACTCCTTTTTGAAATATGCGCATAGATCTCGCAGGAATGTCAACAGTGCCTGTCCATCGGTATTTGCTGGAAACAATAGGATCCAACCATCACCAGTGAATTTGTAAGGATCAAAGAGAATCTTTTTCTGTTCTGCCATTAGGTATCGTTTCAGTGTCGCAAGGAAATTCTGGAAGCGCAACAGATCACCTTTTAGCGTGAGTTCCTCAATGATGTCTGATGAGGAGCAGATGTCGAATGCGACGACAATTGCGTCGCCAACAATGCGGCACCTTACATATTTAATAGCCACTTCAAGTTCGCCTCCTTATCAGACCTAAACATTATTTTTAAAGTTTCTGCATTTCTTCCAAAATCTTATCATATCTGACAGGGTTTTATTTCAAAATCTGCCACTTTCTATCTGTATATCATGATTGTTCTCCGGTCGCTTCACTCCTGGAGAATGCTGTGGATGAGGAGCATTATGATGTTAGACTGAACCGGATAACTTTGCCTATAATTATTGCCGCCCTTAACAACTACCAAAAGAAATATTGAGTTTTTAAAACAGTCATAAAATTGTTGACTTCTGTGAGAAGTCCTTACTGAGCTTTGATCATCACACTTTGCTCTTCCCGGATGAAAGACGCAACAGCTTCAAAATCCAATATCTGAGAACTTGCGGGGCGAAGCATATAGGTATCATCGGGTGGCAAGAATCCGGCGGCACAGGTAGCAGTAAAGGGACAGGATCAGCGATTTTAGGATTTTATCCAGGACAGCTCTGAATCAGGCTAATTAATCAGTCCAAGGCCGGTGCTTAACCAGTAAAGCGCGGGGCCTGCAAAGGTTGCGCTGTCGAGCTTATCGAGGACACCACCATGCCCCGGGATGATATTGCTTGAATCCTTTACGCCGGCATCGCGCTTGAACATGGACTCTACAAGGTCGCCGATCACTGTTGTGAAGCCCACTGCAGAGCCGATAATGATGGTATGATAGACCGAAATCTGATCCAGGATGGTTGACTTTATCAGTGCAGCTCCGAGTATGCCGCCAAGGACCGAACCGACTGCCCCGGCAACTGTTTTGTTGGGGCTAATTTCCAGGTATAGCTTCCTTTTGCCTATGCCTGACCCGACATAATAAGCCATGCTGTCTGAGGCCCATATAGAGGCATAGAGAAGCACTACCCATTCCGGGCCGGCCTTTACCAGGTTTAATTGAAATGTGAGAAGTCCTGGGATATAGAGCAGCCCGAGTACTGCAGCCGAGATATCTTTAAGTGAAGAATGAGGATCCCTTTTCGTAAAGAGCCTCATCCCCATTACTGTTAAAACGGACAGGAGCAGTGTGTTAATGAAAAGGTCTTTTGCCATGAAAAATACAAACAGAAGCAAGGCGCCCAGTAAAATACCCGTGTATTTTACTGGGCCTTCTATTTTAAACATCGCATAAAATTCAGCGAGCGCTATTGTCGAAAAAAAAACGATCAGGAAAAGGAAATAATTTGGAGGCAGATACATAATGTAGATATAAAAAAGCGGAACGAGGGTGAGAGCGATGACAAGACGTTTAAGATGCATTAGACCTCGCAGGGAGGCTGCCGAAACGGCGCTCTCTGCCCTGAAAATCCTGTATGGCCAGCATGAATTCCTCCTTGTCGAAATCAGGCCATAATGTATCGGTAAAATAAAGTTCAGCGTATGCGCTCTGCCATAATAGGAAATTGCTCAGGCGCCGTTCTCCGCTTGTCCTGATGATAAGGTCAGGAGGCATCAGGTCAGTAGTGTCAAGGTAAGAGTTGAACAGGTCTTCTGATATCTCTTCCTGACTTATCCCTGAACTCATGATCCTCTTTACAGCCCTGACAATTTCATTTCTGGAACTGTAACTCAATGCCGCAACAAGGGTCATGCCTTTATTTGCAGCTGTTTTCTCTTCTGCTTCCTTTATAAGGGACTGAATGTTATCAGGAAGGCGCCATATCTCGCCTATTGTTCTGAAGACAATACCCTTTTTGATTAATTCGCTTAGTTCGTTTTTAAGGTAAATCTCGAGTATCTTCATAAGCGTGGTGACTTCCCGTTGAGGTCTCTGCCAGTTCTCTGTTGAAAAGGCGTACATAGTCAGGCATTTAATGCCGAGTTCAAGCGAAATTTCTGCAATCTCTTTTGCCCTTTCTGATCCCCGCCTGTGGCCTTCTATCCTTGGAAGACCCCTGATTTCAGCCCACCTGCCGTTTCCATCCATTATTATGCCGACATGAGACGGCATTCTCCCTGATAAATCCAATTCCTTACCTTCCTTTTATTGAATATATAAACAGTACGGTCCCGAGAGGGTTTTCGCCTTTTAAGATATTGCCGAATTTTATCCCTAAAAGCGGGCTTGTAAGGACGATCATTTTGTCCCCTGCAAGCGCATAATCCTGGAGAGACCCTTTTATATCGTCTACAAGAACGCTCTCTTCCATCGAAAAACCGTTCCACCAGTAATTTCTTATGCGCGAGCTTTTATAACCTATGCCTTTGGCAATTTCTGCAAAGGGAACTCTCTGAACGACCAGGATTTCCCTGTTCCTTGAAATCAGCCTGTCCTTGACAGACCATTCCCCGACTTCCATATATATTGCGGCAGCCTGTTTTTTAAACTTTGTTACAAATCCCCCTGTGGCTGAGCTGCTCCTCCATGTCCTGATGCCTTTTTCGTTATACAGGTTCAGAAACCCCTTTTCGTCGTACGCAAAGATAAGGTTTTCTTTCCCTGCGTCTTCAATATAAGCAAAGTCGTATATATTTATCCCTCTCGGGATCTTCACTTTATCGCCAATCTTGTACTCCCCGTTCCAGACCATCGCAAAGACGTCCCCGGAAAATCCGTCAGAGTTTGAATATGCCTGTGAAAGGAGACTTGTGCCCATTCTGCGGAGGAAATATCTGCCTTCCCACAGCTTTTTGAACTCCGAACCTGAAAGTTCGTATATATAAGAGATAACCTCACTGCTTTGCATGGAAGTTATAATGAGTTCGTCTCTTCCGTTTTTATTCAGGTCAATGGTGTCTATCCATATATGGTCGTCTGCGGCTGAACCCTTTACTTCCCACAGGAACTGAAGGTCTACAGCAGGTATATATACCCTTGTATCCTTACCTGTGCTCAGTATAATCTCCTGTTTCCCGTCTCCGTCAAGATCTCCTGTTGTTACGAATCTCGCTCCAAAGGGAAGGTCGTACATAAGGACCGCTTCCCCTGTCCTCGGGGTGAAAAACTCTTCTCCGAACTTTAATTCCTTTGCAAAGGCCACGTTTATTTTTGCCTCGGCGTCTGCAAACTTTGAGCTGTCAGTGACCCAGAAAAGCTGCTGCCTGAGGAGAGTCCCGTTGTCGGCCTCTTTTGCAGACAGCATAAGGGCTACCTCTGCGCCAAGCCTTTTTGCCTCTTCAAGCACCTTTGTCACGTCACCGGTTTCAAGGGCGGTATCTATCATTTCTATTCTTCCGGTCGATTTCAGCTTTCTGTAGTATTCATCTGCAATATACCAATCGACATTCTTATCCTGACAGAACAATATCTTTATCTTTGTCTCCGATATCCGCACCTTATCATTTCCCTTTGCCTCGCCTTCAACCATAAGGCCTGTAGATGATTCAGTCCCGACTTCCTTTATCTCTACCTTCCCGATCGTTGATTCAACTTTGCCCAGCAGCTCTTTTGTTACAGGATGCATGAACGGAGCGCCCTCTCTCAGGACTTTCAGGCGCATGCCCGGCAGGATCTTGTCTTTTGCTCCAATTGATATCAGGACTTTATTCCCCTGAACATCCGTTATCGTACCTTTAACAGGGTTGAAATATAACATCGTGTCATTTTTGAGTTTTGTTACAGGGTCGTCTTCGGCCCAGGCCATAGAAAACATGATAAAAAAGTATAGAACGATAAACGCGATGCGTTTCATTTCTTATCCTCCCCAAAATTCATCTTGAACCACAATTTTTTTCTGCCCTGCATCTCCAGGTTGAATACAAATAAGAAGGCAGTGCCCTGGTAGAGCCTTTCGATCCCGTCTTCTGAAAGGGAAATGGTCTCAACAGGAAAATGCCAGAGATTTATGTCCTCATTAAAAGTAAAGTCTGTCACGAGGTTCAGAAACTTATCCTCAAGGCTGAAACTGTTTATATTTTCATGTACGGCTTTACTCCTTATCTGCAACTCCTTATCTGCAACTTTAACAGTGGCATAAGGTGAGCCGAGGAGAGAGATATTCATCTCTATCACAAACAGTCCTGAAAAAGATCCTTCAAGGGTATAGTCAAAATTGATTTTATTCGGTCTGGTTATATTTAATGTCTTTTCGATCAAAAGCCTGTTCTCTTTTACGTTCCCTTCCCTTGAAAGGGACAAAATAATGTCTTTCCCTTTGCTGGTATAATTCATGGAATATATGCCGTCTATAAAGTCCCCGAGTTCTTCCTGCCCGGACTTTGCAAAATCTTCAAGGCCGGTTTCTCTGGAAACAAAGTGGTCCAGCAGTGAAGACCTCCTGTAATTGTCATAGATAAGATAATCAGAGAGGCCGGTTTCCTTGACTGACAACTGGTCGTGTATTGTCTTTGTCGCGCCTGACCCGGGATCCGACGCCTTTACTATTTTTGAGTGGTATGCCTCGGGTTTTCTCGAAAGTATATCAAGAATGTTTACAGCCTTTTTGTTCAAGGACAGTTCTGTAAGGCTCCCGCCTTTTTCTGTCACAGAAAGTGTAAGGTGCTTTGTATTGATGACTATATCGTCAAATCCGTCACAGTCAAAATCAAAATGGTCTATCCTTGAATTTTCCTTAAGGATATCACCTGCCAGTGATTCGGCCATAAGAAGGTGTTTATAAAGAGATGACCTGAGATGCGGGAGATAAAGCCCGCCGAAGATGCCATGCCAGTATGCATCGTTACACTGGCCTTTCCAGAGTTCGACCAAAGCCTCATGCCCTTTTTCCCTGTTTATCTTACAGGCATCATGGACCTTCTGGCTTATCATGAACATCCTTTTGTGTATATGATTAGATTCAGGGTATTTCACCATGAAAGAACGCCAGATGCTGCCCCTCAGAAGCTGTTTGGACCTTTCACCGATTATCTTTTGCAGCTCTTCAAGCACATACTCGTACTCAAGGCTTGCCTCGGATGGCAGTGTCCATTCCCCCATTTCCCTGTATGAGGCTGTTGGAAGATAGACCCTGCCTAAAGGCAGAAATTTCGAGTGATATTCGCTGAATGTTGTGGTTTCGATCCAGTCCGAACTATTTTCGATTGCCGTCAGGAAATTATCGAGCCACCTGTCTTCATAGCAATGCTTGTACGTATTTGGCCATACACCGAATTTTTCCCCGTCGTCGGCCATAGTCAGCAGGGGGTTGCCACCCCTCATATAAATTTCCCTGAAATATGAAATCGTTTCGTCAACACTTCTAAACGGTATGTAATATCTCAATTTCTCGCTGCCCGGGAATACGCTTATCTTATGACCCTCATCCTCTGTAATGTAATAGCCGAGGAGGTCGCCTTCTTCAAGACCTGATAATTTGAAATGGTAATCATCAACAGGAAGATATTCTATGCCCGCCTTTGATATGAACTTCGGCATCTGCGGTTCCCAGACCCTTTCGGCAAGCCACATGCCTTTAGGCGTATAGTCCAGATTTTTCTTTATGAATCTGGAAAACTCGGTTATCTGGAGAAGCCTGTCTTTTTCCGGGAGAACCGAAAGGATCGGTTCGTATATTCCACCTGACAGTATCTCAACCCGCTTTGTCTTTACAAGGGTCTGCAGGATATCTATTGCCTCAGGGTGTCTCCTCTGAATCCATGACAGGAGGTTGCCTGAATAATGCAGCACGACCTTGAGCCCGGGATGTTTCAGCAGCGCCTGAAGGAACGGAAGGTATGATTTCATATAACATTCCTCAAGGACATGGTCGAAATTGCCCACAGGCTGGTGGTTGTGAAACGCAAGTATAAGATGAAGTTTTGACATATTATTTACAATATAAGCCTACAGTTTCAGGCTGATTTTAATAGCTCTATACCTCCCCAAAAAAGATAATAATGCATAAGAAATAAAATTTATATATGCCATACAATATAACACAAAATAATAGATAAAAGGTTTAATGAATTCTCTTCCGGATGGCTCTAATTTCCGACCTGCGCGAGCAACTCCTCTATCTCTTTCCTCTCAGCAGAACCAACAGGCAATAAATTGAGGGCTTTTTTAAAGTGCTCAGCAGCCTTCTTTTTATTGCCTTTCCTGAGCATCGCCAGTCCCATGCCCTTGTATGCAGGAGCATAGTTGGGAGAGATCTTGGATGCAGCGGAGAAATGCTTTAACGCTTCATCAAAACGATTGTTTTCTAATAATGTAGTTGCAATGATATTCCTGATATATATATTAAATGGCTCGGCAATTAAGGCATTGTTAAGACTTTCAGTGCCTTTCTGCTTATCTCCCAAATTGAAGTAGCTTTTCGCCTGCATCAGGTAGTCTTCGGAGTTCTGAGGGATTCCTTTTGTTGCTAAAATAAAATATTCTTTGGCTTTATCTTTCTGGTTGAGCAGATCATAGCATTCACCAATCGAGCCTAACGCTGCTGTAGAGTGTGGCTTTGTTTTTAAAACTGTTTTAAATTCTTCTATGGATTTTTTATATTTCTTTTGATGCTTATATACCATACCAAGGTTATAATGGTATATATAAGGTACCGCCTCGTCACGCAGCATTAAAAGGATATCCTCAGCCTTCTTTAAATTATCCTTCAAAAAATAAGCATTTGCTAAATTAAGATATGTTTCCAACTGATTGTTTCCCTTTTGTATTGATCGCTCCATTATATCAATAGCCTTGTCTATTTCACCCCTCTCCAAATATGATGCGCTTAAGTTTGTATATGGCCTGATTTTCTCGGGTGACTTCTTAAGTGCATCGGCCCATAAAGTAACAGGACTTTTATAGACATTGTTCCGTAAGATTGTGAGAGAACCAAATAACAGCATAATACCTGCCAAGATTATTACCCCGATCCTTTTATGTCTTGCAGTGACAATCATTACTAACTCAACCAGTCCAAGTGAAAAACCTAATGCTGCTGCATATACCCACCGTTCGGTCATATAATCACTTAATCTTATCGCTAAAAATGGCGCTAAATTAATGAAAAACCAGAGGATAGAAAAAGATAGAATCCTGTTCCTGCTTTTAATTAATACTGCAACTGATAAAAGAGCTGTAACTATTACAACGGAAATAATTACTTGAGGATCGAAAAAGAGTGATTCCTTTATGTCGTGGTCGAAGTTCAGACCAAAAGGCAGGATTAAAAGCCTGAGATATTCTGTGAACACCTTTGATTCTGTAAGTATATGAGTCAACCAGGGTCTGTCATACATTTCAGGGTTTGTGATGCGTCCTGAATAATAAAAGGCAGCTATTGAAATAAGTGCCCAAAAGGGCAGATGGTATTTTAATCTCGATTTTAAGTTCTTGCCATTTTCAGAAATAAAGTAAATATCAAATAATATAATTAATATTGGTGTTACTATGGCAGCTTCCTTAGTTGATAGGCCGAGTATGAAGAATAGTATGCTTAAGAGATAAAAACCTAAATAGAATTTATGTTGACCTCCCTCTTGCCCCCCCTTAGCAAAGGGAAGATGCGGTGACGTTGCCTTGAAAAAGCATAACATAGATGTAAGAATAAAGAACGTAGAAAGTCCGGAAGAGCGGCTTGAGATATAAGTAACACTTTCTGTGTTTATCGGATGCAATAAAAAAAGAGAAGAAGCAAGTATTGATTTGAAGTGATAATTATCACCATTTTCATTGTCTACGTATTTAGCCAGAAGCTGATAGAATAAGAAGGCTGTTGATATATGAATGAAAAGATTGACGAAATGATATCCGAAGGTATCAAGTCCGCTAATCATATAATTTAACGAAAACGTGAAAAGAAGAAATGCCCTTCCGGTAATTATTCTCAGGTAGTCCTCGGATATCCAGCTAAAGAAAAGAGAGAAGGATTTGATTATGGTCTTTTCTCTTAAAAACGAGATATCATCATAGTGAAAGGGAACCCTGAAAGAGTTGAAATAAGAAAGGAGACCTATTAAGGTCAGAAAAATGAATACTGTTCTTTTTCGAATTAGAAATCTGTTCAATTAGTTGTGGAATAATTATTATTTCTAAGATTTGGCTATGAGGCAAAAAGCCCCATAGCCAAAAACATAAGAATTACGGCACGGCCAGAGTTGACAATGCACAGTTACGAGTTGAACCTTTAAGAGATACTGTTACTGTGGTTGAAGCAGCAACCTGTGTAGCTGTTGCATTGCCTAAATCGGTGTTTGCAATAATAGTGGCAACTGGTTTCGGAACTCCCTTAGCTTCAGTTGCGGTAGAGGACGCAATCAGAATGCCGGCGCTTGATTTCATTCCACCGCAAATACCCTCGAAACTGGCATCAAGGGCATCGGTCTGCAAATCAAGGTACCTCGGAATAGCGACTGCTGCCAGGATGCCGAGGATAACGATGATCATTACGAGCTCGATGAGTGTAAAGCCTCCTTTGTTATTTAACATAAACCATACCTCCTTTCTTAATTTAGATTGATCTTAATAGATAACTGTTTAATATTATACAATAAGAATGCCAGAAATTAAATTCTTTATTTACGTATGGTTATGAAATGAAAACCCTGAAATTTGGGGTAAAAACATACCCAAAATGTGCATTAGAGTTTCTTGATTATAACTTCGGCAACTGCCTGTTGTACTGATTCTGAGTTCCAATATGCAATAATCTTAGCGCTCTTTTTAATTTTATCAAGTAAATATGGGCTTCCAAAAGAAACGAATAAGTCTGCCCTGTCCTGCAGATATGAGATTTTTTTCTGTACCCATCCGCTCGTCCCGCCTTTCCATGCCTTTGTCTCAGAGAAGATCGCTACAATGACAAAAGCGTTTTCAGGAAAAAGTATCCTCTGCGTCCCTGAATTGCGCCTTATTATCTTTAATTTCAAATGTGGGAAGCCCTGTTTGAGATTTTCATAAAAAACTTTTCCTTTTTTATCCTGGTCGTCATTCAGGATTATGAGATAAAGGGGCCTGTCTATCACGAAATCGCCTGATATTTTTATCGCCTTCCCTGTTAATTCCAACGAAAGGTTTCTATTTTTATCAAAATCAGGAGGGTGCTCCGATGGAAATCTGATGAGTCTTTTCCGGAAATTATCGAGATATTTTGAATCAAGTATGAGATTTTTTTCTTTCAGATACAACACAATCTTTTCAGTATCCGTGGGATGAAGTATCAGATCTACCCCGGCCTTAAGCGCCATTAATGCGGCCTTCTCCTCAGTATACTTGCCTATCCCGCCCATGTTCATGGCATCGGTTATCAGCATGCCTTTATACTTCATCTTGTCCCTGATGAACCTTACTGCCTTTTCAGAGATCGAGACCGGCGTTCCTGAAGGATCTATTGCAGGTACGCTCAGATGGCCGAGCATTATCATCTTTACACCGGCCTTTATCGCATCTTTAAAAGGCACTAATTCATTTCTGTTAAGATGTCTCAAATCCCGGTTTATTTTCGGAAGTTTTATATGTGAATCGATCCTGGTATCGCCGTGTCCCGGGAAATGTTTTCCGCAGGCTGCTATGCTTGAGCCCTGGATTGATCTGACCATCTCGCATCCGAAGAAAGAGACTGTCTTTTTGTCTTCTCCAAAGGCCCTGACCGATATTATCGGATTACCGGGATTTGTGTTGATGTCAAGCACAGGCGCAAATATCGTATTAATGCCTGCATATCCGGCCTCTTCCGCCATTGCCTTATACGTATTCTCTAAAAGTTCTGACTTTTCATCTCCGGTCTTAGTTTTCTGACTCCATATCCCTGACCCCTGACCTCTGACCCCTGACCCTGTTATGTTTTTTATCGCAGATGCCACAGCCATCGCAGGAGGGAATAGAGTCCCTCCCTTTATCTGCTGTCCCAAGCCCTGTTCGAGGTCGGATGCGATTATAAGCGGCAGTTCTGCTTCATCCTGAAGTTTTTTAATAACTTTTCTGGTGGTCTCAAGTTCCCCGCCGAAGATTATAAAGCCGGCGATGCCTTTTTTGACCATAGAAAGATAAAATTTAAAGTTGGTTTTGATTTCACAGCCGTTCAGGCGGGGGATAATGAACTGATAATAATTCTGCATTTTTCTATTATACATGTTGATAAATGTTATTATAAAATTTAGAATCCATGATGAAAAAGATATGGGTATTTTTAAGTTTGATCCTGCTTATCTGCTCCTGCTCGAAAAAGCCTGTTTACACTGAAGCGCCTTTTAACGGCAGGGATATAAGAATAGAATTAAGAGGCATGCCTGAGAAAAAGCCTGTATTTTTTACATTCCATTCCGGTAAAAAGGGTATAAATTATTTTGTGCTTAAGCTCGATGGAACAGTGCAGTCATATTTTGATGCGTGCTCGAGATGTTATCCTAAAAAACTGGGCTACAGACTCGATAAGGAGCATGTTGTATGCAGGGAATGTGATATAACTTATCATATAAGTGATTTAAAAGACGGGATCGGTAGCTGTTACCCTTTAAAGCTTGAGGGCAGGATCGAAGGGGAATCTTATATTATCGAAAAAAACAGGATTCTTGAGGGCGAAAAATATTTTTGAGGTGACATAATGGGTTTTTTTGACAGGCTTAAAAATGGATTAAGCAAGACAAAACACGGTTTTGTGGAGAAGGTTGAATCGATATTCAAAGGACGGGTTGTTGATGAGCAGACACTCGAAGAACTGGAGGAGACCCTCATCCTTTCAGATATCGGAGCGAACAATGCATCAGAGATAGTCAGACACCTGCAGGACAGATCAAAAAAGGGAGATGTAAAAGAGACGGGGTCAGTAAAAGAATTCCTGAAAAACGAGTTGATTTCACTGCTCGGCACATCACAACCCCTTGTTGTCTATGGTGAAAGACCGTTCGTAATACTTACTGTCGGTGTCAATGGTGTGGGCAAGACAACTACTATAGGAAAACTTGCAAGCAGGCTCAGGAACGAGGGGCATACTGTCCTGCTTGCTGCTGGAGATACGTTCAGGGCAGCTGCAATAGAGCAGCTTGAGATATGGTCAAAAAGGGCTGACGCACAGTTTGTAAAACATCAGAGCGGCTCAGATCCTTCCGCAGTAGTATTCGATGCAATAGAGGCGGCAAAGGCGCGAAAAATCGATGTGGTTATTATAGATACCGCAGGACGCCTCCATACAAAAAGCCCTCTTATGGAGGAGTTGAAAAAGGTTAAAAGGGTCTGCGGAAAGGCGATGCAAGGTGCACCCCATGAAATCCTACTTGTTGTTGATGCAACGAACGGACAGAATGCTTTGAGACAGGCACAGATGTTCAATGACACTGTAGGCGTTACAGGCATTGCCCTTACCAAGCTCGATGGTACTGCCAAGGGCGGGATTGTCTTTGCGATCAGAAAGGAACTGAACATACCTGTAAAACTTATCGGTGTTGGAGAAGGGGTCGATGATCTTCAGGATTTTGTCCCGGGGGATTTTGTTAGGGCGCTCTTCGAGTAAAAAAGCTGACAAGCTAAAAAATGAAACAATTTGAGATACTCGATATATCAGGCGATGTTGGCATCAGGGTTTTCGGGAAGAACCTGAAGGAACTTTTTACGAATGCCGCTAAAGGCATGTTCAGCCTCATAACAGACCTTTCATCTATAAAAGAAGACAAGGGTGTCCATATCTCATTAGAAAGCCACTCAACGGACGGGCTTTTTGTTTCATGGCTGAACGAGCTTATATTCCATTTTGATACATACGGGTTTGTGGGAAAGAAAGTTGAGGTTGCTGAGCTGTCTATTCAGACTGACAAGCCTGAAAGCTTACAAGCCTGCAAGCTGACGGCTTTTTTGTCAGGCGAGGACTTTGACCCGGTAAGACATCAGGGAAATTTATTGATAAAAGCTGCTACATATCATAAACTTAAAATAGTACAGACAGAAGAGGGATGGGAAGCAGAGGTTATATTCGATATTTAATCCATATAATCTATGATAATAATAAAAGGACATAGTATTTTCGCTCATTCTCGCTACGCTCCGAGGTATTTGCCCTCTTTATTTATTAAAAATAAATACTGTCTGAATATCGGGCAAAAAAACCGCTCAAATACTATATCCTTTCAGCATTTAAGAAAATTTATGAATTAATTAGGATAAGTTGTTTTCTGTAAGAGGGGGAATATGGTTCTTGATAGACTGAGAAGGATTGACGAGACAAGACTTGAAGTGCCTTTAAATTACAAAGCGGGCATGCGGGTTCCTGGGATCATATATGTGGACAGCATTCTTGAAAAGGAGCTTGAAGTGCAGTCTGTCGATCAGGTCGCAAACGTTGCAACACTTCCCGGGATAATTAATGTGTCCACAGCAATGCCTGACATCCATACCGGATATGGGTTCCCTATAGGCGGTGTTGCAGCCTTTGACTTAAAGGAGGGGATTGTCTCTCCAGGCGGTGTCGGATACGATATCAACTGTGGAGTCCGGCTCTTAAGGAGCAACCTTAGTAAAAAAGATGTTGTTCCAAAGATCAGGGAACTTGTAGAGGTGCTGTACAATGAGATACCCTCAGGAGTAGGGTCCAAGGGTAAAATACGTCTTGGCCAGGACGATGAGAAAAAGATACTGGTAAAGGGCGCGCAATGGGCTGTTGAAAACGGTATGGGCGATGCGTCGGATATCGAGAGGATCGAGTCAGGAGGAAGGATCGAAGGCGCTGATCCAACTATTATAAGCAATAAGGCTTATGAACGCGGGAGGGCCCAGCAGGGCACACTCGGTAGCGGGAACCATTTCCTTGAGATCCAGTTTGTTGACGAGATTTATGATGAAAAGGCAGCGAACAGCCTCGGACTTTTTATGGACCAGATTACAGTGATGATACATACAGGATCGCGCGGGTTCGGACATCAGGTATGCACCGACTTCCTGGAAGTGATGGAACGGGCAGCCAGTAAATATAAAATAGAGCTTTATGACAAGGAGCTCGCGTGCGCTCCTTTTAACAGCCCCGAGACACAGGATTATCTTGCAGCGATGAGGGCTGCAGCAAATTATGCATGGGCAAACAGGCAGTGTATAATGCACTGGACAAGGGAGGCGTTTATGAAGGTCCTTGGTGCAGCGCCGCGCACTCTCGGTATGGGTCTGATATATGATGTTGCGCATAATATCGCAAAGATCGAGGAACATATTGTCGACAGCAAAAAGAAAAAGCTGATAGTACACAGAAAGGGAGCGACAAGGGCATTCCCTCCGGGGCATCCCGAGCTCCCTGAGATATACAGACATTTGGGGCAGCCTGTTATCATTCCCGGGGATATGGGAAGGGCATCATTCGTCCTGCTCGGGACTGAACGGGCGATGCAGGAGACTTTCGGTTCCACCTGTCATGGTGCAGGGCGTGTAATGTCAAGGCACCAGGCGATAAAGAGGGCAAAGGGCCGGGCGATCTGGCGTGAAATGGAAGATAAGGGAATAATCGTAAGATCTGCCGGCAGGGGGACCCTCGCAGAGGAGATGAGCGAGGCATACAAGGACATCTCCGATGTTATAAATGTTGTGCATAAGGCAGGTATCTCCAGAAAGGTCGCGCGTCTGAGGCCGATGGGCGTGATAAAGGGATAATTTACGTTTTGGGCGCTGGAAAGCTTAGAATAGGAAGGATGTCATATGCAAATCTTTTTCCGATATTTTACATATTGGAGAAAGAATGCGACTGTTCGGATTACGAGTTCATTGAAGGTGTTCCATCCGAGCTTAACAAGAAGATCCGGGAAGGGGAGATAGACATATGCCCTTCTTCTTCGATCGAGTATTTAAGATATAGTGAAAAGTATGACCTTGTTGAAAATCATTCCATAAGCTCGAAAGGACCTGTCGGGAGCATCCTGCTTTTCAGCAGGAGGCCTATAGAGACCTTAAGTGGGCAGGCCGTGCTTACATCTTCGCAATCAGAGACATCGGTTGCCATGTTACAGATAATACTGAAAAAATTTTATGAGGCAGAATGCCGCTTCAAAACTTCTTCAGCCGGGTTGGGAGACGCAATTAAATCTTATCCTGCGTATATGCTGATAGGTGATGATGCGATGGTAGAGGCGCTAAAATGGCCTAAGTTATATATATATGATATAGGAGAATTATGGTTTAAAAATACCGGTCTTCCCTCTGTCTTTGCCTTATGGATAATAAAAAAAGACTGCTGTACAGAAAAGACCCATGTTCTAAAAAGGTTCCTGAGAGACCTTGACAAGGCAAAATCTTCAGCGTTAAAGAACCTTAAAACTATCGCATCGGCATCAACGCTCAGCAATACATTCCCGGTTGAAGAACTTGTCCTGTACTGGAAAGGTATTTCTTATGACCTTGGAGATGAACATAAAAAAGGCCTGGAATTATTTCGAAGATATGCTGAAGAGTTGGGATTGATCAAAATATCATAGAATACCTCCCTAAAAGAGGACTGTTTTCCTCAAAAGAGAAATTATTTTTCGTTAAGGGCTCGATTTATAACCTTTTTATGTTGGCATAAATTTTGTTTATGTATTACAATAGCACGCTATAAATAGCTCGCTATTACATAATAGAAAGGAGGTGATTTTGATGAAGAAGGCAATAGCAATCGTAATTTCTTTAATCTTTGTTTTTGCTCTAACAGCAGTATCTTTCGCAGCAGAAAAGGCAGCAGCCCCGAAGGCAGAGGAGAAGAAGGCAGCAGCTCCCGCTGAAAAGAAGGAGCCGGCAAAAAAGGCAGCAACAAAGCAGGTTACAGGTGAGGTTACAGCAGTTGATGCTAAGGCTAAAACCATTACAGTAAAGGGCAAGAAGGGTGATGTCGTTATTTCAGTTGATGACAAGACACTCGCAGATGTAAAGGCTGGCGATAAGGTCACTGCAAAATACACAGAGGCTGACGGCAAGAATACTGCCAAGTCTGTTGTAAAGAAGGCAGCAGCGAAAGCTGAGGAGAAGAAAGCTCCTGCTGAGAAGAAGGAAGCAGCTCCGAAGGCAGAAGAGAAGAAGGCAGCTCCTGCAAAGAAACCAGCAGGTGGTTACTAATCTTCATAAATGTAGATTTGTACAATGTGAATGCCTCCTGCGGGGATGTAAAAGTCTCTGAGGAGGCATTCACGTTTATACAGAAAGAGAAATTAAGATTAATTAATATACAGGAGGACTTAAATGAAGAGTACATTAAGCTATTTGATATCCATTACAATTTTAATATTCATGTTTACAGCCTGCTCCAAGCAGCCTGCTCAGGAGATTAGTGCAGCAAAATCCGCAGTGGATACAGTCATATCAGAAGGGGCTGAAAAATATGCATCTGAAGATGCCAAAAAACTGAATGCCGATTTGACGGCTGCTATGGATGAGATCAAGACCCAGGACGGCAAGTTCATGAAGAACTATGATAAGGCAAAGGGGATGCTGGCAAAAGTGAAAGCAGATGCTGAGACTCTAAAGACCGGTCTGGCCGCAAAGAAGGAAGAAGCGAAGAATAATGCTATCGCTTCACAGGAGGCTGCTAAGGCTGCAATTGATGAGGCAAAGTCACTTCTGTCTAAAGCCCCGAAGGGGAAAGGCTCAAGTGCTGACATAGAGGCGATGAAAGCGGATATAAAAGGCATTGAAGAAGCCTTCCCCGATGTTCAGAAATTAATCGATGCTGAAGACTATGTTGCGGCTTCCGATAAAGCCAATGCCATGAAGGACAAGGCCACAGAAATATCAGGGCAGATCAAGCAGGCCATGGAAAAGGTTGGAGCGCCAAAGGCTGCCAAGAAAAAATAGGCAAAAATCAACCTGTTTTGAGACTTGATTCACTAAAGATAACTCTGTTTTTTTTAACCCTATCCTTTTTTGGGTGCAGTTTCCCGCAGATACCTCCAGAGGTGAGACTGGCAGAAGACCAGGAACAAAGCCTCTGGAGGGCTGGCGCAAGTGTTTATACCCCTGTTGAATATTCCAGATACAAAATAGCTGTTAAAAAAGGAAGAGAAGATATTGTCAGGGAAGAGGCGAAGTTTGCATTGTTCAGGAACTATAAACCTGTTGAGACCGGGTTCAGGGACATTTTAAGACAGGGCGAGGAAATACTTATAAAGGTTGAGGAACAGAAGAAAGAAAGATCGAACATTATCGCAAGGCAGCTCCTGTTTTTCGATAATAAGATCAAAATCCTTCGGGGATTAACCCTTAAAATAAATGAGGGCAGGCTCGCAAGAAAAGACCTCATAAAGGCAGAACTTTTTTTATCTGATGCAGTTATCCTGCATGGAAAAGGCGAATTTGATGATGCTGAACTGAAACTGAAAGACATATCCATGTTTGTCACGTCAGCTGAAGAATCAGTAGGGCCGATAATTAACCGATACGTTGATAAGAACCAGATAGAAAAATGGCAGAGATGGGTGGAAGAGACTGTCAACGAATCAAAAGATAAAGGGACTACCGTCATTGTCGTGAATAAAAGCGACAGGGCACTGACAATATACAAAAACGGCAACCCTTTCAGAACATATGATATCGGACTGGGTCGTAATGGTTCATCTGATAAGCTATACGCAGGCGACAACGCAACCCCTGAAGGGAAATATCATATTATCAAGAAACTGCCAAAGAGCCGATACTATAAGGCTTTATTGATAAATTATCCCAGTGCCGAGGACAGAAAACATTTTCTCCAGGCCAAAAAGAAAGGGCTTGTCCCGCAAAAGGCCGGCATAGGTGGATTAATAGAGATCCACGGCGGGGGTAAGGACAGTATGACGTATGGTTGCATATCGATGGAAGACGAACAGATAGAAGAGGTTTTTAATATCGTAAAGATAGGGACTCCTGTTACAATTATTGGTGCAGTTGAATACGAAAACAGAATCTCATCAGCAGTCAAAGGACTATGAAGATGATAATGGAGAAAAAGCTTTTATTCCCTGTGATGGTGCTGGTCTTTTTATTCCTGGCTTTGGAAGGTCTTGGATATTATATCGGCAACAAGAGGACTTCCATGAGCGAGGCCGGTATTAAAGACAAAAAGACTGCAAGAATCAGTGTCTCGGAAATTAAAGAAAAAAACAGGGCCCTTAAGAGTATGATCAAAAGTCTTTCTCCAGGGGGAGTCTATATAGTTGTAGATACCGCCAGGAATCTCCTTTTTCTTAAAGAAGGCGAAAGGACGATCAGGGAAGCTGTTATATCGAGCGGAAGCGGCAATATTCTTTATGACGCCGGAGGCAAAAAAAAGTGGGTTTTTGATACCCCTCGCGGAGAGTATACGGTCAAGTCGAAATATATTTCCCCTGCATGGACAAAGCCTGACTGGGCATTTGTTGAGGAAGGGGAGGATATTCCAAAAAAATACAGTGATAGAATAGAAAATGGTGTCCTTGGTGACTATGCACTTGGTTTTGGCAACGGTTATTTCATACACGGGACCCTTTATACCCGCCTCCTCGGCAGGAATGTTACACACGGCTGCATAAGGGTAGGAGATAAAGACCTTAGTGCCGTATTTATGGCCGCTGAAATTGGGACAAGGATTTTTATTTTTTAAAAATGTGGCCTGGAATAGTATTTTTCTTCATCGCCTTCTTCGTCAGCGCAGATGCCGCGTGTGATAACAAAGGGAATTTAAGCAGTGAAACGCAGCGGCTCAGGGCTGAGCTCAAACTGGCTGAGAAACCGGATATCTACTTTGTCTTCAATCTAAAGGACAGAAAAATATATATAAAGGCCAGGGGGACTTTATTAAGGGAATTAAGAATAATTGATTTAAGATACCGGGGGGACTATGCTGCGGCAAAACCGTTTTTCTTATTGGAGAAAAGCTCATTTATAAAGCCCGGGAGGGAGAAGATAAAACCCGGCGCTGATCAGGATGGTGATAAAGTTGAAATAGATGCGCTGGAACTCGATGACATGCCTGCAAGATATGCCCTGTCCCTGGAGGGAGGCATATCCATATCTGTAACCCCCGAAACTGAAGGGCCTGTTTCAGGCTTATGCAATATTATTTATTCGGCCGGAAGATATATATCCGGTCCCGTTATTATGGTTTGGAATGCATTAAGGAAAAAGACCTTTACTTCCATAGATATCGTTCTGAATAAAAAGGAAGCTCAGGCCCTCTACTGGTCATTCCATGAAGGGAATGGAAGTATAATATATCCTCCCTGAGCCTCGAGTCCCGGTAAATTTAATGTTAGCACGCCTGGATAATTCACGCACGCAGGAGAGGACCATCTTCTCGCTCATTCTCGCTTCGCTCCGAGGCATCCCGAAAGCTTTCGGGATGAAACCGCTCAAAGATAGTCCCCTCCTGCTTATTCGTGATAAAGCGCACAAAGTTTATGAATTATATGGTTAGCTTTGTTTTGAATATTTGACAAGTGAATCGGTGTTGCATATACAATTAAAGATATGAAAATAAACAGGAATGTTATCAGGGAGTATTTTCTTAAACTTTCACTCAATGAAAAACTTGTAGTGATGATGCTGATGCTCAGCCTGAGCATCATCTCTGTTTTCGTCTTTCTTTATTCAAAGACCGAAAAGGCCATGTTCAGGGAGTTTGAAGCGCAGACCGCAGAACTTTCAAAGGCGATACAGGTCGGCGTTGAAGAAGTGACAAGCAGCGGGTTGACAGACGAGAAGCGTCTTCAGAACTACCTTCATCAGCTTAATACAAAAGGCGTGAAGGAGATATCTGTTATCAGTAATTCAGACAAGATAATATCGAGCACGAATCCCAAGAATGTCGGCAAATGGCTGACAACCAAGAAGAAGGAATTAATATTCAAGGCGCAACTTGGAGAATCGGTGACAGGCGAGGGGCATGCATACAATGTAATAATACCTGTTATCGCAGGTCAGAAACATTATGGATATATACATCTGACCATAAATACAGAGGGCTTTTCCGTTTTTATGAGGAAAAGATTACTGCAGAGAGTCATCGCCGCCGCTGTTGTTTTTTTCCTGGGGACATTATTTATAGTTTATCTCGCAAAAAGATATACGAAGCCGATAGAAAAAGTTGTAGAGGCCGCGCGCATGGTCGCTGCAGGCGATCTGAACCAGGAACTTTTTACTGCGAGAAAAGATGAAATCGGGGAGCTTACGCAGAGTTTTAACTTTATGGTCGGAAAACTAAGGGAACAGCGTGAACTCGAAGAGAGGTTAAGGAAGGCTGAGCATCTCGCAGGGATAGGACAATTCTCAAGAAGCATTGCACACGAGATCAAGAACCCGCTTAATTTTATAAGCCTTTCTATCGATCACATAAAGGAAAAGTATAAGCCTGACAACGACAGGGAAAGAGAAATGTTCGATTCCCTGATCTTCAATATTAAGAAAGAAATAGAACGCGTGAGCAGATTTGCCGAGAGTTTTCTTGAATACGGAAAACCTCTTGAACTGAATCTGCAGAGGACCGACATGGGAAAGCTTATCGGGGATGTCCTGGAACTGATAGAGGCAAAGGCACATAAGGAGAATATCCATATTGTAAAGGAATTCGGGATACTGCCGGAACTATATATTGATCCTGAATTCATTAAGACATGCCTCTACAATGTTATACTTAATTCGTTTCAGGCAATGCCTGACGGCGGCAGGCTCGTAATACGGACAAAAAAAATAGACAGCAGGTTCTGTTTGTCTGTTGAAGATACGGGTTTGGGTATCACTGAGGACAAGGTTGCGAGGATATTTGATCCGTTTTTTACCACAAAAAGTAACGGCCTTGGTCTGGGGCTTGCGTTGACAAAAAGGGTCATAGAAGAACATAGAGGCAAGGTGGATTTTAAGAGTACCGAAGGTAAAGGCAGCATCGCAACGATATTCCTGCATCTTGAAAAGGAGAGTTGATATGCCTGTTATCCTTGTTGTTGATGATGAACCCCTTCAAAGGGACATTCTGAAGACAATCCTTGCCGATGAGGGATATGAAACCTACACCGCTTCCTCAGGAGAAGAGGCTTTAGAAATTGCAGCGAAGTACAACCCGGAAGTCATTCTTACCGATCTTAAGATGGAAGGCATGGACGGGATCGAATTAATAGAATCCGTCCCAAAGGATTCTTTTTCCCCGACTATGATCATTATGACTGCTCATGGCACAATAGACTCTGCTGTCGAGGCAATAAAAAAAGGCGCATTCGATTATCTTACAAAACCCCTGAACAAGGATTCTCTTCTTCTGACTGTCAGGAGGGCGATGGAGCGTACAGAACTCCTCAAGGAAAACCGCCAGCTTCAGAAGGAGCTGTATGACAGGTTCAAGATGGAAGGTATTGTAGGAAAGTCCGGCCCCATGCAGGAGGCTATAGAGATCATGAAGAAGGTATCGTCCAGTTCTGTAACAGTCCTTATCAGGGGAGAGAGCGGCACTGGCAAGGAGCTTATTGCAAGGGCGATACATTACAACAGCCAGAGACGCACAAGACCATTTACTGCATTAAACTGCTCTGCTATCCCTGACAACCTTTTTGAAAGTGAACTTTTTGGCTATGAACCAGGCGCATTTACAGGCGCTGCCTCAAGAAAGATAGGTCTGTTCGAAGCAACAAACAGCGGCACTCTT